>NZ_JBFUMR010000026.1:0-122801 GCF_054049275.1 Nocardioides sp. P5_E3 | reverse complement strand
GCAGCAGCGGGCGGAGCGCCGGCGGCGGCGGGCGCGGCGGCCGGAGCAGCCGGAGCGGCCGGGGCCGCGGCAGCCTGCTGGGCAGCAGCCGCGGCGTCGAGGACGTCCTGCTTGCGGATGCGGCCACCGACGCCGGTGCCCTGCACCGACCCGAGGTCGATGCCGTGCTGGTCGGCCATCTTGCGCACCAGCGGAGTGACGTACGCCGACTGGTCGCGGCCGCCCTCGCTCGGGGCGGACGCGGTACGTGCAGGCGCCTCCTGCTTCGGGGCCTCCTGCTTCGGCTCCTCCTTGGCCTCGGGCTCCGGCTCGGGGGCCGACTCCTCCTGGGGCTCGGGCTCGGGCTCCGCCTCCGGCTCTTCCTTTGCCTGGGGCTCGGGCTCCGGCTCGTCGGACTTCGCGGGCGCGGCGTCGCCGGACCCGATGATCGCGAGCTCGGCGCCGACCTCGACGGTCTCGTCCTCCTCGGCCTTGATCTCCAGCAGGGTGCCGGCGACGGGCGAGGGGATCTCGGTGTCGACCTTGTCGGTGGAGACCTCGAGGAGCGGCTCGTCGACGGCGACCTCGTCGCCGACCTTCTTGAGCCACCGGGTGACGGTGCCCTCGGTCACGGACTCACCCAGCGCGGGCAGCGTGACCGGCGTACCGCCGCCACCGCCGCCGCCACCGGAGGAGGAGCCGCCGGACGAGGCCTGCTCGGCCGCGGGCTCGGACTCGGCCGGGGCGTCGTCCTTCTCCGACTCGGGGGTCTCGTCGCCCTCGGGGAGCTCGCCGGTGTCCTCGGCGACCTGCTCCTCCTGCTCGGCCTTCTTCTCCGACTCGCCCTCGTCCTGGGGCTGCGCCTCGGGCTCGGCGGTCTCGGAGGCGTCGCCCGCGGACTCGCCCTCCTCGCCGATCACGCCGAGGACCGCGCCGACCTCGACGGTGTCGTCCTCGTTGGCCTTGATCTCGAGGAGCGTGCCGGCGACCGGCGACGGGATCTCGGTGTCGACCTTGTCGGTGGAGACCTCCAGCAGCGGCTCGTCGACGGCAACCGTGTCACCGACCTGCTTCAGCCAGCGGGTGACGGTGCCCTCGGTGACGGACTCGCCGAGTGCGGGGAGGGTGACTTCGGAGGCCATGTGTTTCCTTCTCGCGTTGGTTGGGGAGATTCTGGGGTGTTCAGGAGTGCGCGTGGAGCGGCTTGCCGGCCAGCGCGAGGTGCGCCTCGCCGAGGGCCTCGTTCTGGGTGGGGTGGGCGTGCACGAGCGGCGCGACGTCGTCGGCGTGTGCCTCCCAGTTGTAGATGAGCTGGGCCTCGCCGATGAGCTCACCGACCCGATCGCCCACCATGTGGACGCCGAGGACCGGGCCGTCGACCAGGGCGACCAGCTTGACGAACCCCTGGGTCTGGAGGATCTGGCTCTTGCCGTTGCCGCCGAGGTCGTAGGTCACCGTCGTGACCGCGTCGCCGTGGAGCTCGCGCGCCGTCGCCTCGTCGAGCCCGACCGACGCGATCTCCGGGTGGGAGTACGTCACCCGCGGGATGCCGGCGTCGTCGACGGGACGCGGGTCGAGGCCGGCGATGTCCTCGGCCACGAAGATGCCCTGCTGGAAGCCGCGGTGGGCCAGTTGGAGGCCGGGCACGATGTCGCCGACGGCGTAGACGCCCTCGACGTTGGTGCGGCAGCGCTCGTCGGCGAGGACGAAGCCGCGGTCCATCTCGATGCCCTGCTCGGCGTAGCCGAGGCCGTCGGTCGAGGGGCCGCGCCCGACGGCGACGAGGAGCACCTCGGCCTCGATCACGTCGCCGCCCTCGACGGTGACGGCGACGCCGGTGTCGGTGGTCTTGACGCTCTGGAACGGGGTGCCGGTGAGGAAGCTGATCTTGCGCTTGCGGAAGGCACGCTCGAGGGCCTTGGAGGAGGCCTCGTCCTCGGCGGCGACGAGCCGCGGGAGGGCCTCGATGATGGTGACGTCGGAGCCGAAGGACTTCCACACGCTCGCGAACTCGCAGCCGATCACGCCGCCGCCCAGCACGATGGCGGACGCCGGGACGCGGTCGAGGCGGAGCGCGTGCTCGGAGGTGATGACCTTCTCGCCG
Organism: Nocardioides sp. P5_E3; assembly: GCF_054049275.1. Classification (NCBI taxonomy): domain Bacteria; kingdom Bacillati; phylum Actinomycetota; class Actinomycetes; order Propionibacteriales; family Nocardioidaceae; genus Nocardioides; species Nocardioides sp. P5_E3. The sequence goes on along the minus strand of NZ_JBFUMR010000026.1, from coordinate 120,718 downwards.
TCGACCTCGAGGCCGGGCAGCGACTTGCTGTAGGAGCCGGAGGCCAGCACGACGGCCTTGCCGGTGTAGGCCGTGCCGTCGACGGTCACCTCGCGGGGACCGGTCAGCGTGCCGGTGCCCTCGATGACGGTGATGCCGCGCGACTTGATGAGGCCCTTGAGGCCCTTGAACAGCCGGTCGACGACCTTGTCCTTGTAGGCGTTGACGCCGGCCATGTCGATGCCGTCGAGGGTGGCGGTGACGCCGAACTGCGCGGCCTCGCGGGCCGAGTCGGCGACCTCCGCGGCGTGCAGGAGGGCCTTGGTCGGGATGCAGCCGACGTGGAGGCAGGTGCCGCCGAGGTTGCCCTTCTCGACCAGCCCGACGCTCAGGCCCAGCTGGGCCGCTCGCAGGGCACAGGCGTAACCGCCCGATCCAGCCCCGAGGACGAGGACGTCGAACTCACCGTCCGTCACTGATTTCCTCCACACGCTCGACTCGCACCGACCATCTCGGCGCGTCCATCTTTGCACTCTTCACGACGCTGTCCACACCGGGTCGGGTGGGCCGAACCGGCGATCCGCGCGCACGATGGGGAACCTCCCGGCAGAATGTGCGCCATGGGCCTGTTCGACCGATTCCGCCGCCAAGGGCGCTCCAGTGCTCCGGCGCGCGACGCCACCCGCACCGGCTCGACGCGCGTGCGTGCCTCCGACGGCGAGGACGTGCGTCACCTCGAGTCCTTCGTCGCCACCCGCCAGGGGGTCGAGGGGTTCGTCGAGCCCCGCACGGCCGTCAACGACGTGACCCTCCTGCTGGTCGCGCACGACGGCGAGTGGACCCGACGGCGCGTGCCGAGCGTGAAGTGGGCGCACGACTTCGCCAACCGCCACCGCGTGCCGTCGTACGACGCCGCGGTGGTCGGCGTGCCGCAGCGGATGCGCGACTACAACCGGCGCAAGAAGGCCGAAGGCATCTGAGAGGCACCCAGCGCCGCGAGCCCCCGGGTCAGTCCTCGGACCGGCCCGCGGCGACGGAGCGGGCGATCTCGACGAGCGTGGTGACCCCGAAGCCGGTGGCGCCCGCGGGCACGTGGCCGTAGGGGCCGCCGGTGTTGATCTCCTTGCCGGCGATGTCGAGGTGCGCCCACGGCAGCCCGCCGGTGAACTCGCGCAGGAACGCCGACGCGTAGAGGCCGCCGCCCCAGCGCACCCAGTCGTGCTGGAGCAGGTCGGCGACCTTGGAGGACGTGATGCGCTCCTTCATCTCCTCCGGGATCGGCATCGGCCAGTGCTGCTCGCCCGCGGCCCGGCCTGCGGCCAGGACGACCTGCACCTCGTCATCGGTGCCCATGACGGCGCCGACCTTGTCGCCGAGCGCCAGCTGCATGTGGCCGGTGAGGGTGGCGATGTCGACGACCACGTCGGGCTTCTCCTGCACCGCGAGGGAGAGTGCGTCGCCCAGCAGCATCCGGCCCTCGGCGTCGGTGTTGGCGATCTCGACGGTCGACCCGTTGTGCATGGTGATGACGTCACCGGGGCGGGTGGCGGTGCCCGACACCATGTTCTCGGCCATCGGCGCGAACGCGGTCACCTTGACCGGCAGGCCGAGCCTGGCGATGGCGAGGGTGGCCGCGACGACGCTGGCCGCACCGGCCATGTCGCCCTTCATGTTCACCATGCTCGAGGACGGCTTGATGGTGAGGCCGCCGGAGTCGAAGGTGACGCCCTTGCCGACCAGCGCGAGGTGCGCCACGGCGTCCTGCGGCGCCCAGGTCAGCTTGACCAGGCGGGACGGCGCGTCCGAGGAGTCGCCGACGCTGAGGATGCCGCCACACCCCATCTCGGCGAGCTGCTCGTGGTCGAACACCTCGAGCTTCACCTTGGGCGCACCGCGGCCCTTGGTGACCTCCTTGTGCGCGGCCGTGACGAGGTCGGCCAGCAGCGGGGGCGTGCAGTCGCGCGGCGGCGTGTTGACCCAGTCGCGGGCCAGTGCGACGGCATCGGCGAGGACCTCCGCGCGCTCGAGGGCGGCGACGGCGTCGGCCTTTCGCGCGATGGCGGTGAGCACGACGACGTCGTTGGGCTCGGTGGTCTCGGACTTCGTGGACTTGTAGGCGGTGAACGTGTAGCCGCCGAGGCGGTGGCCCTCGACGACCGCGGCGACCAGCTCGGGGGTGTCGCTCGGCAGGGCGAGGGCGACCGAGGCGGCGTTGGGGACGTTGCGGGCCGCGACGCCCGCGGCACGGCGTACGGCGATGGGGTCGGTCGGGTCCTCGCCGAGGCCCACGAACACCAGCAGCGGGGCGTTGACCTCGTCGCGCGTCGGCGTGCGGACCGCCTCACCGGCCTTGCCGGTCACGCCCATCGTGGAGAGGAAGGGGCGCAGCCGGCGGCCGTACGCCGCACTGACGTCCGCGGCGGCGTCGCACAGCCGTGGACCCTTCGGGCCAGCGACCACTCCGACGACGACGGCGTCGGCTCGGGTCTTGGCGGGACTGGCGCTGCGAAGGGTGTAAGAGGTCACCCGCGGCATGTTAGGGGAGACCTGACGCAGATCCTGCTGCGGTAGGTTCGCGCCATGGCCGGATCGCTCAAGCAGTCGCCCCTCCACGACCGTCACGAGGCCCTCGGCGCGAAGTTCGCCGAGTTCGGTGGGTGGTCGATGCCGCTGGAGTACCCGACCGGTGTCGTGAAGGAGCACACGGCCGTCCGCGAGGCCGTCGGCATCTTCGACGTGAGCCACCTCGGCAAGGCGATGGTGTCCGGTCCGGGCGCCGCCGACTTCGTCAACGCGACGCTGTCCAACGACCTCGCGAAGATCGAGCCCGGCAAGGCGCAGTACACCCTCTGCCTCGACGAGTCCGGCGGCATCGTCGACGACCTCATCGCCTACTGGCACGACCTCGAGCACGTGCTGCTGATCCCCAACGCGGCCAACACGGCCGAGGTCGTCGCCCGCCTCGCCGCCGCAGCGCCCGACGAGGTGAAGGTCAGGAGCCACCACGACGACTACGCCGTGCTGGCGGTCCAGGGCACCCGCTCCGACGAGGTGCTCGACAAGGTCGGCCTGCCCACCGGCCACGACTACATGACCTTCGTCGAGGCCGAGCTGGGCGACACGGGTGTCGGCGTCGTCGTGTGCCGCACCGGTTACACCGGCGAGCGCGGCTACGAGCTCGTCGTCGCCAACTCCGTGGCCGGCCGGCTCTGGGACGACCTGATGGCCGCCGGCGAGGAGTGGGGCATCACCGCGTGCGGCCTCGGCTCCCGCGACACGCTGCGCACCGAGATGGGCTACCCCCTCCACGGCCAGGACATCAGCCTCGACACCAACCCCGTCGAGGCGGGGCTGTCGTGGGCGGTCGGGTGGAAGAAGAACGCCTTCTGGGGCCGCGACGCGGTCGTGAAGGTCAAGGAGGACGGGCCCAAGCGTCGCCTGCGCGGGCTCGTCGCCGTCGGCCGCGGCATCCCGCGACCCGGCATGGGCGTCACCCTGACCCACGACGTTCCGCTGGCCGACATCACCTCCGGCACCTTCTCCCCGACCCTGAAGAAGGGCATCGGGCTCGCGCTGATCCCGACGATGGTCGCCGAGGACGCGCAGGTCGGCGTGGACATCCGCGGCCGGCGCGAGATCTTCCAGCTGGTCAAGCCGCCCTTCGTCGACCCGTCGGTCAAGGAGTCCTGACGTGCTGCCCGGCCAGCCGCCGACGTTCCGCCAGCCCTCGGCCGCCGAGCGGCCGTGGTGGTGGCGCCTCGAGGACGCGTCCGGCGAGGCCGTCGAGGTCGGCGGCCACTCCGACCAGCGCTTCGCCAACCAGGGCGACGCCGAGTCGTGGGTCGGCGAGATCTGGGCCGACCTGGCCGAGCACGGCGTCGCCGCGGTGACGCTGTTCGAGCACGACCGCCAGGTCTACGGACCGATGTCGCTGAGCGCCTGACCCCATCCGCGCCGGCCACCGGATCCGAACGGTCCACGACGCCCGCCCGGGCGAGGCGGGACGGTGGGAGGTGGCATGACGGAGCGGACCGACTTCGCGACGTACGTCGACGCGCGCTGGCCCGACCTCRTCGGCGGCCTCGAGGACGAGGGCGTGCCGGGCGACCGCGCGCGGCTCGCGGTCGCCGAGGCCCTGCTCGCCGCCCGTCGGTCGTGGCAGCGCCGGGTGCGCGACGAGCAGGTCGACGTCACGCTCTGGGCGGAGGTGCGCGAGCGGGCGGGGCTGCCCGCGCGGCCGGGCGATCCAGCGCCCCACGCCGTACGTCCTCGCGACCCGCGTGACGGGCCGGAGGAGTGGCTCGAGCGCGCGGGGGAGGTGCGCGCCGCGCGTCGACGGCGGGGCGCACGTCGTGCCGTCGCGGGTCTCGCCGTCGCGGCCCTGCTCGCCGCAGCGTGGGCGTGGTGGGCGGCGCAGCCGGAGCCACCGGCCGTGCGCGCGGAGGCCAACCGGCTCCCGGTCGCGTGGTACGCCGAGGGCCAGCTGCACCTCGAGGACGTGGTGGTCGAGCTCCCGGAGGTCGAGGTGTTCGTCGCCGACTTCGCCGACGGTGCGTCGCGTGCCGCCGTGGTCGCCCGGCTGCGCTCGGGCGAGGTGGTGCGCGTGGACTCGGAGGGCGAGGTCGAGCCGGTCGACGACTCGCCCGCCGCCCTCGACACGGTCCCCGTGGCGCCGCCCGTCCGCAGCCTCGGCCTGTACGACGTGTGGGTGGAGAGCGTGCCCCTGGGCGGTGGCGGATGGGCCCACCTCGTCGACTCCGCACGCCAGGCCGGTGCAGAGGACACCCTGCGGCAGTCGGAGACCGGGCGTCGCGCGGTCGTGGCATGCCCGACCGAATGGACGTGCCAGGCGCCGGTGACGGTCCCCGCCGGCGGCACGGTCCGGTTGCGCTGAGGTGCCGGTGCCCGCCGCTAGGGTCGCGCCTCGTGGCCGAAGCACTCTGGACAGGCGTGGCGCACGCCTACGCACGCAGCTTCGCCGGCCTGTGCGCCGGCGCGATCCCGACCCTGGTGGCCGGCCTGCCGCGCGACGGGCGGTTGCTCGACGTCGGGTGCGGCACCGGCGCGCTCGTCCAGGCAGCCCGTGAGGCGGGGCACGACGCCGTCGGAGTCGAGCCCGACGCGGAGATGGCCGCGCTGGCCTCGGCAGTCCTCGGCGCTGACGTGGTCGTGGGCGGCCTGCCCGACCTGCCCCTGGCCGACGACGGCTTCGACGCGGTGACGGCGTCCTTCGTGCTCAACCACGTCGACGACCCCCGCGCCGGAGCGCGTGAGCTGGCGCGGGTGGCCGCGCCCGGCGGCACCGTGCGCGCGACGATCTGGGGCGCGACCCCACCGCCGCAGGCGGTGATGTGGAGCGGGCTCCTCGACGCAGCCGGCGCCACCCGCTCCCCGTCGCCCCGGCTGCCGGCCGACCGCGACTTCGAGCGCTCGCCCCACGGGCTCGCCGGCATCCTCGGCGAGGCCGGGCTCGCGGTCACCCACGCCGGCACGCACGCCTGGCGGTGGCGCGTCGCCGCCGACGACCTGTGGGAGGGGCTCACCTCGGTCGGCAACTTCGGCGTCCTGTGGCGCGAGCAGACCGACGAGGTGCAGGCCCGCCTGCGAGCGGCGTATGACGCCCTGGACGCGCCGTGGCGCGACGGTACCGACCTGGTCTTCGACGTCGAGTGCGTCGTGGCCGAGGCGCGCGTGCCGCGATCGTAGGAGGGCCGTAGGAGGCCGTAGAGTCGTCCCGTGCGCGCCTACCTCGACCTGCTCCAGCGGATCCTCGACGAGGGAGTGGAGAAGACCGATCGCACCGGGACCGGCACGCTGAGCGTCTTCGGCCACCAGATGCGCTTCGACCTGTCCGAGGGGTTCCCCCTCGTGACCACCAAGAAGGTGCACACACGCTCGGTCTTCGGTGAGCTGCTGTGGTTCCTGCGCGGTGACACCAACGTCAAGTGGCTGCAGGACCGCGGCATCACCATCTGGGACGAGTGGGCCGACGACAACGGCGACCTCGGTCCCGTGTACGGCTACCAGTGGCGGTCCTGGCCGACCCCCGACGGCCGGCACGTCGACCAGGTCTCGCGGCTCGTCGAGGGCATCCGCACCAACCCCGACTCGCGCCGCCACATCGTCTCGGCGTGGAACGTCGCCGACGTCGACGACATGGCCCTGCCGCCCTGCCACACGATGTTCCAGTTCTACGTCGAGCCCACCCCGAACGGACCGGGCCGGCTCTCCTGCCAGCTCTACCAGCGCTCGGCCGACACCTTCCTCGGCGTTCCGTTCAACATCGCGTCCTACGCGCTGCTGACGCACATGGTCGCCCAGGTGACCGGCCTCGAGGTGGGCGACTTCGTGCACACGATGGGTGACGCTCACCTCTACCTCAACCACGTCGAGCAGGCGAAGCTCCAGCTCTCGCGCGAGCCGCGCCCGCTGCCGCGCCTCGTCCTCGACCCCACCGTCACCGAGATCGACGGCTTCGACCTCGAGCACATCGCCGTCGAGGGCTACGACCCCCACCCGGGCATCAAGGCGCCCATCGCCGTATGACCGGCTCGCTCCGGCCCGACCAGAGGGTCGTGCTGGTGGCGGCCCACGCCCGCAACCGGGTGATCGGCAACGGTCCCGACATCCCGTGGCGCCTCCCCGGCGAGCAGGCGCAGTTCAAGGAGCTCACGTGGGGGCACACCCTCCTCATGGGCCGCACGACCTTCGAGTCCATCGGCCGGCCGCTGCCCGGTCGGACGACGATCGTGCTGACCCGCCACCTCGGCTGGAGCCACGAGGGCGTGCTGGTCGCCCACACGGTCGAGGAGGCGCTGGCCCTGGCCGGCGGCCAGTCCGGTGACCTGATGGTCGCGGGTGGCGGTGAGGTCTACGACGCCCTGCTGCCGCACGCCACCCACCAGGTGCTGACCGAGGTCGACCTCGAGCCCGAGGGGGACGTGCACTACCCGCAGTTCCCCACCGGGGAGTGGGTGGAGACGCGTCGCGAGACCTTCGACGGCTACGAGCGCGTGTGGCTGGAGCGGATGGACCCGGCCGCGTGAACCTCGCCGTCGACCCGTCCTCCGGTGTGCCTCCCTTCGAGCAGGTGCGCGACGGCCTCCGGGCGCAGGTCGACGCGGGCACCCTCGAGGCGGGCTTCCGGCTGCCGCCCGTGCGTGCCCTCGCCGACGAGCTCGACCTCGCGCCCGGCACCGTGGCCCGCGCCTACAAGGAGCTCGAGGCGCTCGGTGTCGTCGAGACCCGCGGCCGCGCCGGGACGTTCGTCGCCGGGTCGGGCGTCCAGCGGTCGCTGCGCGAGGCCGCGTCGTCGTACGTCGCCACCGCGCGCTCGCTCGGCCTGACGGACGACGAGGCCCTCGACTCCGTACGCCGCGCGCTGGGCTCGTAGCCCGTCCGCGGCGGCGCGATCCCCGGATATCCGGGGAACCTCCCGGGGCGGTGGGGGCGTCACGCGCGACCCCAGGAGCGTCGGGAATGAACCCCGCCCGGTCGTCGTTGGACCGGACAGCTGGCTCCGCATCAAGCCCCCGGGCCTCACCACTTGCCGCTACGAGCGGCCCTTCGCCGAGAGGCGGCTGACGGACCAGCGAGCAGCATCACTCAGCCACCCGCCGGGTAAGCCCCGGTCAGGGTGGCTGCGTGCTGTCCGGGCGCACCTGCGATCCTCGGCCCATGGAGGTCGACCGGGACAGGCACATCGTCGTCGCGGCCGTCGCGCTCGTGCGCGACGGGCACGTGCTGACGGTCCGCAAGCGGGGGACCGAGCGGTTCATGCTGGTCGGCGGCAAGCTCGAGCCCGGCGAGTCGGCCCGGGAGGCCGCGCTGCGGGAGACCTACGAAGAGGTCGGCCTGGAGATCGAGTCGGCCACCCTGCTCGGCGAGTTCCTCTCCGAGGCGGCCAACGAGCCCGGACACTCGCTGCACTCGACGGTGTTCTGGGTGGAGTCCGACGCCGACCCGGTGGCGTCCGCCGAGATCGCGGAGGTGCGTTGGACCCCGCTGCACGACCACCCCGACGACCTCGCGCCGATGCTCGAGCACCACGTGCTGCCCGTCATCCGGGCGACCGCCGACAAGGCCTGAGCGGGCCCTCAGCCGGCGCGCACCTCGAACAGCCGCAGCTCCTCGCCCCAGCCCTCGACCATGTCGGTCGTGAGGGTGTGGCCGCGGGCGGCGTCGTAGGACGAACAGGCCGGGCGAACCCGGGCGAAGGTCTCGCGGATCGCGTCCACGTCGCCCTCCAGCGTGCGCTCGACCAGCCCGAGCAGGTCGTCGGCCGGCCACCCGGTGAGCGGGTGGGTGCGGAGCTCCCAGGGGAGGTACTTGTTGTAGGGGCGCACCCGGCCGGCCATCGCGAAGACGACGTCGAGCAGCCACGGCACCGACTCGGCCGCGTCGAGGCGCGTCTCGAGCGGGCGGCCGTCGCGGTCGTCCTTGAGGGCGCGGTAGGCGAAGTTGAGCCAGCCGTCGAGCCGGTCGTGGTCGATCAGCACGCCGTCGGCCTCCTCCAGTGACAGCGTCGCCTGGCGGCGTACGGCATCGACCAACGCACCGTCCGTGCGGTCGAGGAGCACGGGCGCCCAGGCGTAGGACCAGCGCTGCCACCAGTCCTCGGTGCCGAACATCGGGACGTCCTGCAGCTCGGACCAGGAGTCCACCGCCTCGTCGACCTCGCGGGACTTGGCGGTCGAGCGTCCGGCGGCGGCCTCGTCGGTCAGCACGACGATCACGTCGAGGTCGGAGCGCTCGGTGGCGAGGTCACGGGCCGCCGACCCGCTCAGCACGAGCCCGAGCAGGTCGTCGCCGTGCGCCGCCTCGTTGCGCTCGGCGAGGGACACGATGGTGGCCCGCTGGGCCGGGGTGAGCCACCCAGGGAGGACGAGGTCGGCGCTCACTTGGGCGGCAGCGTCCGGACGAAGGCGACGCCACGGTCGACCCACAGCTGGAGCTGGTCGTCGTCGGCCAGCCCCTCGGAGGCAACCAGCAGCCACCCGGCCATCGGCCGGCCACGCATCTCCATCGGCGTCACCGACGAGCCGTCGACCCACTCCTCGCCGTCGGCCGGGTCGGCCCGCACCATGAGGGAGCCCTGGCTCCCGGCCGCGACCGCCATGTGCCCGTCGACCATGAAGCCGAGCCCGCCGAACATCTTCTTCGACGTCACGCCGGGCTCCCCGTCGAGCAGGTCGTGGATGCGCTGCGCCAGCTCCTCGTCGTACGCCATGTCGCGAGCGTAGGGCAGACCTCCGACAGGCACCCGGCTCGGCGCTGGAGGTCATCCCGGACCGGGGCGATAACCTTCGACCATGAGCTCCTCCGTCCCGTTCGGCCGCCTCCTCACCGCGATGGCCACCGCGTTCCACGAGGACGGCAGTGTCGACCTCGAGGGCACCGCGCGGATCGCGACGCACCTCGTCGACCACGGCAACGACGGGGTCGTCGTCAGCGGGACGACGGGGGAGAGCCCCACCACCTCGGTGGCCGAGGACGGCGAGATCCTCCGAGCCGTCCAGGACGCGGTCGGCGACCGCGCCAGCGTCATCGCGGGCGTCGGCACCAACGCCACCGCCCACTCGGTCGAGCTGGCCCGCCAGGCGGAGAAGATCGGCGTCGACGGGGTGCTGCTCGTCAGCCCCTACTACAACAAGCCCGGCCAGGTCGGCCTGCAGCACCACTTCACCTCCGTGGCCGAGGCGACCGACCTCCCGGTCATGCTCTACGACGTGCCGGGCCGCACGGCGAGCCTCATCGAGCTCGAGACCTACGAGGCGATGCGCCGCTACGACCACGTCACCTCGGTCAAGGAGGCCTCCGGCCTGCTGCCGCGCACGGCCCAGCTGGTGGAGATGGGCTACTCCGTCTACTCCGGCGACGACGTCGCCACCCTGGGCTACCTCGCCTACGGCGGCGTGGGCCTGGTCTCGGTCGTCGCGCACGCCGCGGGCGACCAGCTGGCGTCGATGATCGACGCCTGGGTCAGCGGCGACCACGCCGAGGCCCTCCGCATCCACACGTCGCTCCTCCCGGCCTTCGACGCCGTGATGGGCGTCCCCAACTACGGCGCCACCACCGCCAAGGCAGCCCTCGAGCTGCTCGGCGTGCTCGACAACCGCCGCGTCCGCGGCCCGCTCGTCGCGCTCGACGACCACGAGGTCGTGGCGCTCCGCACGGGCCTGGCTGCCGCCGGCCTCATCTGAACCACTGACAACGAACCCGAGGAATACCTTGAGCCATCCCCACCCCGACCTGAGCGCGCCCGCCCCCCTCCCGGCAGGAGGCCTCCGGGTCATCCCGCTCGGTGGGCTGGGCGAGGTGGGCCGCAACATGACCGCCTTCGAGTACGACGGTCGACTGCTGCTCGTCGACTGCGGCGTGCTGTTCCCCGAGGACCACCACCCCGGCGTGGACCTGATCCTCCCCGACTTCGAGCCCATCAGGGACCGCCTCGACGCCGTCGAGGCGCTGGTGCTGACCCACGGCCACGAGGACCACATCGGCGCCACGCCGTACCTCCTGCGCGAGCGCGGCGACATCCCGCTCGTCGGCTCCAAGCTGACCCTGGCCCTGCTCGGCTCGAAGCTGCGCGAGCACCGCCTCAAGGAGACGGCGCAGTACGAGGTCGCCGAGGGCCAGACGATCACCTTCGGCCCGTTCGTGCTGGAGTTCGTCGCGGTCAACCACTCGATCCCCGACGCGCTCGCGGTCGTCATCCGCACCGGTGCCGGCGTCGTGCTCCACACCGGCGACTTCAAGATGGACCAGCTCCCGCTCGACGGTCGGATCACCGACCTCAACGAGTTCGCGCGCCTCGGCGACGAGGGCGTCGACCTGTTCCTCACCGACTCCACCAACGCCGAGGTGCCGGGGTTCACCACCTCCGAGAAGGACATCGCGCCGGTGCTCGACCGCGTCTTCGCCAAGAGCGAGAAGCGCATCATCGTGGCCTGCTTCGCGTCGCACGTGCACCGCGTGCAGCAGGTGCTGGACGCGGCCGTGGCGCACGGCCGCAAGGTCGGCTACGTCGGCCGCTCGATGGTGCGCAACATGGCCATCGCGCAGGAGCTCGGCTACCTGACCGTCCCGCCCGGCGTGATGGTCGAGGCCAAGGAGCTCGCCGACCTCCCGCCCCACAAGCAGGTCCTCATCTCGACAGGCTCGCAGGGCGAGCCGCTGGCGGCGCTGAGCCGGATGTCCCAGAGCAACCACCACTTCGTGCACCTCGAGCCGGGCGACACGGTGGTCCTCGCCAGCTCGCTCATCCCGGGCAACGAGAACGCGGTCTACCGCGTGATCAATGGCCTGTCCCGACTGGGCGCCAACGTCGTGCACAAGGGCAACTCGCTCGTGCACGTCTCCGGCCACGCCAGCGCCGGCGAGCTGCTCTACTGCTACAACATCGTCAAGCCGCGCAACGTGATGCCGGTCCACGGCGAGGTCCGCCACATGCGCGCCAACGCCGACCTCGCCCGGGCGACCGGTGTGGAGAACGTCGTGCTGGCCGAGGACGGCGTGGTCGTCGACCTGGTCGACGGTGTCGCCAAGATCTCCGGCAAGGTCGAGGTCGGCTACGTCTTCGTCGACGGCACGACCATCGGTGACGTCTCCGAGGCCTCGATGAAGGACCGCCGGATCCTCGGCGAGGAGGGCTTCCTGTCGGTCATCGTCGTCGTCGACTCCGTGACCGGCAAGGTGGTCTCCGGCCCGGAGATCCACGCCCGCGGGTTCGCCGAGGACGAGACCACGTTCGACGAGATCCGGCAGCCGATCATCGACGCGATCGCCGCGGCGGTGCAGGAGGGCGTCACCGACTCCCACCAGCTCCAGCAGACCATCCGCCGCGTGGTCGGTCGCTGGGTCAACCGCGCGCACCGCCGGCGTCCGATGATCATTCCTGTGGTGATCGAGGCCTGACGGCCCTAGCATCGACGCGGGAGCGTACGGCGGTACCAGCAGCTGCGGGCCGTCGGACCTGGGTGGGGAGGTGGGGCATGCCGCGCAGCCAGGGTGCGTTGAGCCGGTTGGCGGAGCTGATGCGGCGCGTCAACTCCTCCACCGACACCGAGGTGATCCTCGAGGAGATCGCCCACGGGGTCGTCGACGTGCTGGGCTACGGCGTCGCCGCCATCGCCCGGCTCGAGGGCGACGTGCTGGTGATGACCAACGTCGCCGGCCCGTCCGAGGTGGTCGCGCAGATCCTCTACCGCCGCACCCCGGCCGAGCAGATCCTCGACGAGTTCCGCGAGGCCGACAAGTGGGGCATCCTCCGCTTCGTCCCGGCCGGGCGGATGTCGGCGGCGCGGCTGCAGGCGGCGTGGGTCCCCGAGTTCCAGCCGACCGGTGACCCGGACGCGTGGCACCCAGAGCACGCCCTCTACGCACCGCTCTACTCGGCGGGCGGCGAGCTGCTCGGCAACATGGCGGTCGACCTCCCGGCCGACGGCCGGGTGCCCGACGAGGCCGACCGCGAGCTCCTCGAGATGTTCGCCGTGCAGGCGGGCGTCGCACTGTCCAACGCACGCGAGCGCGAGCGCCTCACCGACCGGGTGCGCCTGGACCGGATGCTGACCACGGTGGCCGGCGCCTCGACCGCCCAGAACCTGTCCCAGGCGCTCGGCGCAGCCGTGGTGGCCGTCGCCGAGTCCCTCGGCACGGTGCAGACCGTGGTCCGCACCTTCCCCTCCGACGCGCAGGGCAGCCAGCTCGGCGTCGGGACGCCGTACGCCTTCACCTCCGAGCACGACGTGCCCGAGATCCGCGAGGACCTCACCCGCCTCGAGGACCTCCCCGTGCTCATCGAGCTCGGCGTCGACGACCCGTCGTCACCTCAGCTGCCCCGCAGCGCGGCCCGGATGCAAGAGCTGATGCGGGGCATGCGCGTCGACCGTGCGCTCGTGTCGCCGCTCGTGTCGCAGGACGACCTGGTCGGCTACCTCGTGCTCGGCTTCGCCCGCCACGCCCGCGCCGTGACCGCCAACGAGGCCGACGCCGTGCTCGAGGTGGGCCGCCTCCTCGCCCAGACCGTCCGCGCCTCCCGCGTCCTGGAGACCGAGCAGCGCCTCGTCCAGGAGCTGCGCGAGCTCGCCCGCTACCGCAGCGAGCTGATCGCGACGATCTCCCACGAGCTCAAGACGCCGCTCACCGCGATCCTCGGCCACGCCGAGCTCCTCGCCGACCGGCACCCCGAGCTCTCCTCGATCGACGCGATCATCCGCAACGCCGGCCGGCTCAACAACCTCGTCGCCAACCTGCTCCACTACTCGCGGATCCAGGGCAGGCGCGAGACGGTGCGCCGGGCCGTCGACATCGCCGAGCTGTGCGAGGCCAGCGTCGACCTGCTCAGCATCCGCGCCAAGCAGGCCGGCGTCGGGCTCCACTTCGACCGACCGGGGACGACACCGGTGGTGGTCTTCGGCGACCCCGAGGAGCTGGCCAGGGTGATCGACAACATGGTCGACAACGCCGTGAAGTACACGCCCGAGGACGGGTCGGTGTCAGTCGCGATGACGGTCGGCGACGACCAGGTGAGCGTCGACGTCACCGACACCGGCCTGGGCATCTCGATGGCCGACCAGCAGCACGTGTTCTCCGCGTTCCACCGCTCCACCAACCCCAACGCGCTCTCCGTGCCGGGCACCGGGCTCGGGCTCCCGATCGCGCAGCGGATCGCGGAGTCGCACGGCGGGACCCTGTCGGTCTCCTCCGAGCTGGGTCAGGGGAGCACGTTCACCTTCACGCTCCCGTTGCGCTCGCCGCGAGAGCAGGCCGACTGACCGAGGCGTCCGTCCCCGCCTCGAGGTGCACCACCCGGTCCATCGCGTCCAGCCCGACCGTGCCGTGGGTGATCCACAGGATCGACCGTCCGACCCGGGCCGCCGAGTCGAGCATCTCCTCGGCGACGGCCCGCGCGGTGGGCCCGTCGAGGTGGGCGGTCGGCTCGTCGAGCACGAGGACTGGCGGGTCCGCCAGCAGCGAGCGTGCCAGCGCCAGGCGCGCGCGCTCGCCTCCGGACACCTCGCGTCGGCCCGCACCGACGTGGGTGTGGATGCCGGCGGGCAGGCCGTCCACCCACGGGCCGAGGCACGCCCGGTCCAGCGCCGCGCGGACCTCGTCGTCGTCGGCGTCCGGTCGGGCGAGCCGGACGTTCTCGGCGACCGTCGAGGCGAAGACGTGGGGGTCGTCGTCGACCAGCCCGACCCGGCGGCGTACGTCGTCGAGGGCCAGCCGCCGCAGGTCGGTCCCCTCGAGCAGCACCTCACCTCTGACCGGGTCGATGAAGCGGACGAGGGTGGCGGCGAGGGTGGACTTCCCGCACCCGGAAGGCCCGGTGATCCCGAGGTGCTCACCCGGACGGAGGACGAGGTGGTCGAGCGCCAGTGCCGGACGGTCGGTCCACCCCAGCTCGGCACCGTGCACCACGACGCCGTGGCCGTCGGGCAGGGGCAGGGGAGCGGCGGGGTCGCTGACCGCTGGCGCGGTGACGGCGAGCCGGTCGAGGCGCTCGCGGGCCGCAGGTGCACGCACCGAGAGCGCGCCTGCGTCGGCCAGCCCGCCGACGGCATCTGCCAGGGCGAGGGGCACGAGCAGCAGCAGGGCCAGGCGGGCGGGGGAGGTGGCCGCCGGGTCGACGAGGGCGGCCACGGCGACCACGCCCAGCCCGGCTGCCGCGCTGGTGAGGGCCGTGCCGGTCGCGACGGCGCGGGAGGAGCGTCGTACGGCCCGGGCGACCCCCGCCGCCTCCTGGCGGACGGCGTCGAGGGCCCGGTCCGTCGCGCCCCACTGCTCGAGCTCGCGCAGTCCGTGCGCGAGCTCCTCGACCCGGGTCCCGAGCAGTGCGCGGTGCGAGACCACGAGCGGCTCCGCGGCGGCGGTTCCGCGGCGGGCGAGCACGAACGCGAGCGCCCCCGATCCGGCGACCAGCAGCACGACCGCGCCCGCCGCCGGGGCGACGAGGGCGGTGAGCACGGCGGCGCCGACGCCGACCAGCGCCGCGGTGACGAGCGGCTGGCGCACCCGCAGCCGGTCGTCGAGCAGGGCGTCGACGTCGTCGACGACACCGGTGAGCAGGTCACCGCGGCGCGGGCCGAGGCGACCGGGGACCAGCGGGACGAGGTCGGCGAAGACCCTGGCTCGGCGCTCGGCCAGCTCGCGGAGGACGACGTCGTGGCTGAGCACGCGCTCGGCGTGACGGAGCACCGGGCGGGCGAGCCCGAAGAGGCGGACCCCGACGATCGCCACCATCAGGTAGAGCACTGGCGGCTGCTCGCTGGCGCGGGTGATGAGCCAGCCCGCGGTCGCAGTGAGCGCGACGCCGGACGCGGTGGACAGGGCACCGAGCAGCGTGGCCGTCCGGATGCCCCACCGCGGCTGACGCTCGTCGTCCTCGTCCGGGACCACCGCAGGGGCCGCCGGACGGCGAGGGCGTACGACGTCCGCAGCGGCCGGTCGGGTGTCGCGGGCGGCCACCGTGGCGGTCGCCGGCACCAGCTCGACCACCCGGTCGGCGGCCGCGAGCACGGCCGGCCGGTGGGCCACCACGACCACCAGGCTGCGCTGCGCGAGGAGGGCGAGGGTCTCGAGGAGGACCTGCTCGGTCTCCTCGTCGAGGTGGGCGCTCGGCTCGTCGAGGAGCACGACCGGGCGTCCGGCGAGCACGACGCGGGCGAGCGCGACGCGGGCCCGCTGGCCGGCGGACAGGCCGGCACCGTCCTCACCGAGCGGCGTCTCCAGGCCGTGGGGGAGGGCGCGTACGACGTCGGCGAGGCCGACGCTGCGCAGGGCCTCCCAGACCTCGTCGTCGCCGGCCGAGGGGCGGCCGATCCGCACGTTGGCGCCGACGGTGTCGGCCAGCAGCCACGGTCGCTGCGGTGCCCACCCGACCAGGCTGCGCCACCAGCCCGGGTCGAGGTCCGCGAGAGGGGTGCCGCCGAGCCGGACGTCGCCGGCCACGGGCGCCAGCTCGCCGCGGATCGTCGCCAGGAGCGTCGACTTGCCGCAGCCGGACGGCCCGGCGATGGCGACCAGGCCCCGTTCGGGCAGCTCGAGGTCGAGCGGACGGGTCAGGGCAGCGCCGGGGGAGTAGCCGATCTCGAGGTCGCGCAGCACGAGCCCGGTCGCGGTGGGCAGCGCCGTGCCGGTCTCGACCAGGCCGGCCCGCGCCAGGAGGCCGTCGGCGTCGGCGAGGGCGGCGGTGCCCTCGGCTGCCGCGTGGAACTCCGCGCCCACGCGGCGCAGCGGCCAGTAGGCCTCGGGGGCGAGCAGCAGGACGGTGAGGGCGACCTGGAAACCGACGCTCCCCGACGCGAGCCGCAGGCCCACCGTCACCGCCACCAGCGCGACGGACAGGGTGGCGATCAGCTCCAGCACCGACGAGGAGGCGAAGGCGACCTTGAGGGTGTCGACGGTCGCGCGGCGGTAGCGGTGCGTGACGGACCGGATCGTGGCGACCTGCGCCTCGGCGCGGCGGTGGGCGACGAGGGTCGGCAGCCCGCGCACCACGTCGAGGAAGTGCCCCGAGAGCGCCTCGAGCGCGCGCCACTGCGTGCGGGCGCGGTCGCGGGTCGTGAGCCCGACCAGCACGGCGAAGACCGGGACCAGCGGCAGCGTCAGCGCGACCACCAGGCCCGAGAGCGGGTCGAGCCAGGTGATCGCGGCGAGCGCGACGAGGGGGAGGACGACGGCCGGCACGAGCGCGGGGAGGTAGCGCGTGACGTAGGGCTCGACGCCGGCGACGCCGCGGGTGGCCAGCACGACGAGGCGGGCGGGCGACAGGTCGTCGCTGCGGCGTGCGGCGTCCAGGAGCCGTTGCCGCAGCGCCCCGGAGACCTCGCCCGCCGCACGGGCCGCCGCCCGCTGGCCGACGTACGCCGCACCGGTCCGCAGCAGCACCAGACCGGTGAACGCCCACGCGGCACCCGTCCAGCCGCCGGCCGGCGGGGTGACGGCTGCGACCACGAGCGCACCCAGCGCGAAGGCCTGCGCCACCGTGGCCAGCCCCCCGACGACCCCGCTCGCGACGACCAGCGCCAGGGCGCCGCGGGCCGGACGGAGGTGGCGGAGGACCGCCGGGCCGACCGGCTTCACTTCGCGGCGTCCGCGAGGACCGGCGTGGGGATGTGGTGCACGGCGATCCGCTTGCGGAACACCCAGTAGGTCCACGCCTGGTAGCCGAGGACGATCGGGGTGAAGACGACCGCGACCCACGTCATCACCTTCAGCGTGTACGCCGTCGCCGCCGCGTTGGTGGTGGTGAGCGAGAAGGCGGGATCGGTCGTCGACGGCATCACGTCGGGGAACAGCGCCACGAACAGGCCGGCGACGGCGAGGCCGATCGTGAGGAAGGTGCCGACGAACGCCCAGCCCTCCCGGCCGCGCACCGCCGCGAGCAGGCCGCCGACGAGCGACAGCGCGGCGACCACGAAGACGACCGCCGAGACGCCGGTGCCCGTCTTCAGCTGCGTCCACGTCAGGAAGACCACGGCCAGCACGGCGGYGACCGCGCCGATCCGTACCGCCAGGTCGCGGGCGCGGTGGCGGATGTCGCCGTCGGTCTTGAGCGCGACGAACATCGCGCCGTGCGTGGCGAAGAGCGTCAGCGTGACGAGCCCGCCCAGCAGGCCGAAGGGGTTGAGCAGGGTGAGGAGCGTGCCGGTGAACTCCTTGTCGGCGTCGATCGGCACGCCCGCGACGATGTTGGCGAAGGCGACGCCCCACAGCACGGCCGGCACGAGCGACCCCCAGATGATGGCGAGGTCCCAGCGGCCCTTCCAGCTGTCGGCCTCACGCTTGTGGCGGTACTCGAAGGAGAGCCCGCGCACGATGAGTGCGACCAGGATGATCAGCAGCGGCAGGTAGAACCCGCTGAAGAGGGTGGCGTACCACTCGGGGAAGGCGGCGAAGGTCGCGCCGCCCGCCACGAGCACCCAGACCTCGTTGCCGTCCCACACCGGCCCGATGGTGTTGATCATGACGCGTCGCTCGGTCTCGTTGCGGGACAGCACGGGCAGCAGCATCCCCACTCCGAAGTCGAAGCCCTCGAGGCAGAAGTACCCGACCCACAGGACGGCGATCAGGGCGAACCAGACGGTGGTCAGTTCCATGGTGTCTCTCTGGTGTCTCTCTCGTGGTCCGGCGGGCGGTCAGTAGGCGAAGGTGAGCGGGGCGTCCTCGTCGTCGGAGCCGCCGATCTTGACGCGGGGTGGTTCCAGATAGGGATCCGCGCCCTTGTTGACGTAGGTGACGAGGAGCTTGACCTCGATCACCGCGAGCACGGCGTAGAGCGAGGTGAGCACGACGAGCGACGTGGCGGCCTCGAAGACCGAGACGCCGGGCGAGACGCCGGACTCGGTGGTCATCAGCCCGAAGACGACCCACGGCTGGCGGCCCATCTCGGTGAAGATCCATCCCCACGACGACGCGAGCGTGGTCGCGATCGGCAGGCTGAGCCCGAGCACGCCGAGCCAGCGGACGCCAGGCGTACGCCCCTTGCGCGTCAGCCACAGGATGAGTGCCGCGCCGGCCGCGGCGAACATGCCGAGGCCCATCATGAAGCGGAACGACCAGTAGGTCACCGGGATCACCGGGGTGTAGTCACCCTCGGTGAAGGCCGTCGAGGACGGGTCCGAGCCGTAGGTCTCGGCGTACTGCTCGCGCAGCGGGTTGATGCCCTCGACCTTCCCGTCGAAGGATCCGGTGCCGAGGAAGGACAACAGGCAGGGGACCGTGACGGCGAACTTCTCCTCCTTCCCGTCGGGGGTGCCGAGGGTGAAGACGGAGAACGGCGCGCAGCTCTCGCTGGTCTCGTAGAGGCCCTCCGCGGCCGCCATCTTCATCGGCTGCACCTCGGTCATCACCTTGCCCTGCAGGTCGCCGGTGACGGCCACGCCGATGCCGGCGAGCAGCGTGATGACCGCGCCGATGCGGATGGCGCGGTGGTACATCGGACGGTCGGCCTCGTGCTTCTTCTTCATGTAGAGGTAGGCCGAGACCCCGAGCAGGAAGGCGCCCGCGGTCATGTACGCCGCGAAGATCACGTGCGGGAACGTCACGACCTGGACCTTGTTGAACATCACCGCCCAGAAGTCGGTCAGCTCGGCGCGGCCGGCCTCGGCGTTGTAGCGGTAGCCCACCGGGTGCTGCATCCAGGAGTTGGCGGCGAGGATGAACCACGACGAGGCGAGGGTGCCGAGGTGCACCAGCCACATGCAGGCGGCGTGCAGGCCGCGGGGGAGCTTGTCCCAGCCGAAGATCCAGAGGCCGAGGAAGGTCGACTCGAGGAAGAAGGCCAGCAGTCCCTCGATCGCGAGCGGCGCCCCGAAGACGTCGCCGACGAAGCGCGAGTAGTCCGACCAGTTCATCCCGAACTGGAACTCCTGGACGATCCCGGTCACGACGCCGATGGCGAAGTTGATGAGGAAGAGCTTGGCGAAGAACTTCGTCAGCCGGAGGTAGTCCTCCTTGCCGGTGCGCAGCCACGCGGTCTCCAGCCCCGCGATGACCGCGGTGAGTCCGATCGTCAACGGTACGAACAGGAAGTGGTAGACGGTGATGATCCCGAACTGCCACCGGGCGATGTCGAGGACGTCCATGGGACCCTTTCGGCGAAGGAGTTACTACAAAGTGTAGTAGATACTACGCCGTGTCGTAATTCGCGGGTCAGGGCCCCTAGACTCCTGTTCCATGAGTCCAAGGTCCCGGATGGGAGAGCTCGAGCAGGCCGTCCTCGAGACGCTGTGGGACCTCGACGGCACCGATGCCGAGCGCCCGGGGGCCAGTGGTCGCGCCGTGCACGACCGGCTCCAGGGGCGTGACGGCCGCGACCTGGCCTACACGACCGTGATGACCGTGCTCGACCGCCTGGCCCGCAAGGACGTCGTGGTCCGCGAGCGCGACGGACGAGCGTTCCGCTACGCACCACGACTCACCCGGGCCGCGATGACCGCCGAGGTCATGCACGAGGCGCTCGAGGGCACGCGCGACGACCGCGAGCAGGCCCTGGTGTCGTTCGTGGGGGAGGCCAGCGCCGAGGACCTCGCGGCCCTGCGACGCGCCCTCGACGACCTGGCCTGACCGGGGTGCCGGCGATGCCGACCCCTGTCGTGCTCGGCGTGCTCGCCGTGCTCCTGGCCGGCCCACTGCCGTGGGTGCTCTCCCGCTGGGCCGGGCTCCGTCGTACGCCGGCCGCCGCGATGCTGCTCTGGCAGAGCGCCGCGCTGGCCGCCGTCCTCGCCGCGCTCGGTGCAGGGCTGTCGCTGGTGACCGCGCACCTCTGGGAGGACCCGGTCGGCCCCGCCGACGTCGTCGTGGCCGGTCTCGCGGGAGCGGTCACCGTGGTCGTGCTGGCGCGGCTCCTGCTGAGCGGGCACCGCACCGGCACCTCGCTGCGCCGGATGCGACGTCTGCACCGCGAGCGGGTCGACCTGGTCGCCCGGGTGGACGGGGGAGTCTCGGTCCTCGACCACGACGTGCCGGTGGCCTACTGCGTGCCCGGCATGAGCCGCTCGCGCATCGTCGTGTCCCGCTCGACCCTGACCCGCCTCGCGCCGGCCGAGCTCGGCGCCGTCCTCGAGCACGAGCGCTCGCACCTGCGGTCGCGCCACGACCTGGTGCTGGAGGCCTTCACGGTCCTGCACCTGGCGTTCCCGCGATGGGTCGCCAGCGCGTCGGCCCGCCGCGAGGTCGAGGTGCTCGTCGAGGTGCTCGCCGACCGTGCGGCGTGCCGGACGGGCGGTCGCCGGGACCTGGTCTCCGCGCTGGTCACCCTGGCGGGGTCGCCGGCGCCCGCCGGGTCGCTCGGGTCGGCCGGGTCGAGCCTCGCCGCCCGGGTCGAGGTGCTGCGCGACACCCGCCCGCACCCGTGGCAGTCGGCAGCGGTGTCCGTGCTCGCGGCGGCCATCCTGGCCCTGCCTACGCTCCTGGTGGTGCTGCCCTGGCTGGACCGCCTGGTCTGAGCCGGGCCGGACAGCACCGAGGGCCCCGGCGGAGATCCGCCGAGGCCCTCGGGTGTGTCAGGTGGTGCGGTCGGTGACCGGGGTCAGCGACGCTTGATGCGGAAGGTCAGCTTGTCCTTGCTGCCCTCGACCAGCTTGGAGCCCTTGTAGATGACCACGAGCGTGTGCTTGCCGGGCCGGTAGTTCTTGCGGACCGTCATCACCGCCCGTCCGTCATCGAGCTTCCGGGTGCCGACCTTCTTGCCGTCGATCCGGAAGACGACCTTGCTCCTGGGGACGAGGTCGCCCTTGGTCCGGACCTTGCCGATCACCGTGAAGTCGCTCTTGAAGCGCGGCTTCTTCGGCGACACCTTGGCGATCGTGCGCGAGGACTCCGTGCCCGGCGTGGAGTCCGCGACGACCGTGGCGGTGAACGCCGCGGTGGAGGTCGCCAGCGAGTCGCTGCCGCTGTAGGTGGCAGTGAGCTTGTTGGCACCCACCGGCAGGTCGGCCGGCAGTGCGACCGAGGCCTTGCCACCCGCGAGGGTGGCCGAGCCCAGCTCCTTGCCCTTGGCGTCGGTGATGCTCACCGTGCCCTCGGGCGAGCCGCCGACGGAACCGACCCGGCCCACGGTGACCTCGGCGGTCGAGGCGGTGCCGTAGGTGGACGGCTCGGGACGGTGCACGGCCTTGGTCTCGCTGATCAGCTTGCAGTCGACGATCTGGACGTTGTCGACGTACCAGCCCTCGTTGCCACCACAGCCGTCGCGCCCGATGTCGAAGCGCAGCTGCACGGTGTCGCCCGGCTCGGCGCCGGCCGCGGCGATGTCGACCTGCGACTCGCCCCAGCTGCCCTTGGTCTGGCCACCATCGGTGCCCGTGAAGCCGGGCTGGCCCGCGAGCGGGTTGGTGTTGGTGGCCGGGCCGGTGAGCGTGGTCGGCTCGTTGTAGAGGTAGGCCGCGGCGGGGATGGCCGTGAACGCGCCACCGTTGATGCTCATCTTGACGTTGCCGCCGTCGTAGCCGATCTCCGTGGCGACGTAGTGCTCGAAGGTGAGCTTGGCCGAGCGCAGGCTGTCGGGCAGCTGCACGACCGGGCTCGCGATCGAGTCACGGCTGGAGAAGTCGCCGGCGCCGTTGGTGCACTGACCCTCGTCCGGGGCGGGACCGAAGGCCACCTTGCTGGCGTGCGGGTCACCGGTGCCGGCCGGGGCCGAGGCCACCGACTGCCACGGCTCGTGGATGCCGCCATCGAAGACCACCTCGTTGCTGGTGGTCCAGCCGGCCAGGCCGTCCTCGAAGTCCTCGCTCCACAGCACGTCCTCGGTGAAGCCCTCACCGCAGGTGGCGGGGGCGTCCTTGTCGAGCAGCGCGGTGAAGTTGCACTTCACCGGCTCGGTGCGCATCTCGGTCGCGGCCGTGGCGGCCTGGACCGACGCGCAGTCGCCCGCGGCGATCGGCGTCGCCGCGACCGGGGTGGCGTTGGGCGCGGTCGTGAGCTTGTTGATCGGCTGTCCGACCAGGTCGGCGCAGGACTGCTCGAACGCGGTGGCCGCGTCCATGAAGTTGGACTGCGGCGTCAGGTAGGCGGTCTGGGCGCGCCACCAGATGGCGGCGGCCTTGTCGAGACCGAGCCCGGTCACGGCCTGGCCGTTGAACTCGCCGCCGTCGACGACGAGCGCGTAGGCGTGGTTGGGCACACCCGAGTTGCTGTGCACGCCGCCGGCGTCGGCACCGGTCGGGTCGCACTTGTACTCGGCGTCGGTCACCTTGCCCGGGTCTCCGTAGCACGTGGGGTTCCACATGTCGCGGATCGCGCCGCCGAAGGCCGTGGACTTCTCGCCCATGAGCCAGCGGGTGGTGTCGGGTCGCGTCGTGACGTCGTCGGCCGTGACGGAGACGGTCTTGGCGCCCGCGCCCGTCTTGAAGCGCGAGCCGTCCGCCTGCGAGACCATCACGCCGTAGAGCGCGGGGTCCCCGGTGAAGCCGGCCGGCGGGTCGACGTTGTTGTTGCCGATCACGATGCCGGTGGCGCCGGCGGCCTTGGCGGTGGCCACCTTCGTGGCGAAGGGGCACGTGCCGCGGTCGACGTAGGCCCACTTGCCGGCGACGGCGCTCGCGTTGGTGAACGCCGAGCAGCCGTCGGTGGTGGTGGGGCCGGCGGCGTTGGCGGCGTCGGTGCCGACGAGGACGTCAGCCGTCACGGCGGTGGTGGTGAAGGGCTTCGCACCCGTGGCTGCCACCGCCACGCACGGTCCGGCGAGGTTGGCCGGGGCCGTGATGCGCATGTCGAGGCCGGGAGGCGCCGTCTTGTCGCAGTCGCCCACGGCGCGCTTGGCGGCGAAGTTCTCACCCTCGTCCTCGCGACCGTTGACCATGTCGAGCGTCTCGCCCCACACGTCGGAGTAGGACTCGTTGAGGGCACCGGACTGGTACTGGTAGATCAGGCCGGAGGTGTACTCGGTGTAGGCGTGGCCCCACTCGTGCGAGACGACGTCGTCGGACGTGACGCCGTCGCAGTAGTTCGTCGTCACGCCGTTCCAGTTGGCGTTGGGGCAGCTGATGCGCGGGTCGTTGTTGACCGTGCGCATGATGGCGCCGTTGCCGTCGTAGGAGTCGCGACCGAACGCGTTCTCGTAGAGCCAGTAGGACTCACCGGCGGAGTTGACGAGGTTCTGCTGGTCGGCGTTGAGGGTGCCCGGGAACGGGTCGCCCTCCTTCCACACCCGGTTGGCCGGCGCGGGGCTCTTCTCGTAGAGCTCGCGGCTGAGGGCGTCGTGCACCATCGACCAGCGGTTGAGCGACTTGCCGGTCTGCGCGTCGATGAAGACGGCGTCGCGGACGTTGTCGTCGTTGGTGACCTCGACCTGGTAGGCGAGCACGGCCGTGCCGGCCTCGCCCCGGGTCGCGCCCATGCGGTAGACGACGAGCTCGCTGTTCTTCGGCGCGATGCCGGTGAGGTCGGCCGTCTCGCCGTCGTGGGCGGGCGGGTCCTCGCGGACCAGGCCGACCGCGCGCTTGCCGGCGTCGTCCGCGCTGATGCGCGGGTCGACGGACAGCGACAGGTCAGGCGCGGCGTAGCCGTTGACCGCGGTCAGGTCGCCCTCGTGGTCGACCTGCACCCGCAGCATGGAGCCGAAGACGTCGACGCCCTTGTAGGACTGGGTGTAGGTGGCGGTCCAGCCGGCCGCGGACTCCGCGACGCCGGTCCGGACCAGCTCGTCCGGTCGCGCGCCGAAGTTGGCGGCGTACTGGTCGAGGTAGGCGTCGGCCTTGTCCCTCGCCGCGTCGAGGGAGTTGCCCTCGACGGACGGGAGTAGGTCTCCGTCGCCCTTGACGCGGATGAAGCCGACCTTCTTGGTCGCCTCCTCCCGCGTGACGGCGACCTCGCCACTGGCCCGGTCGGCCATGGCTGCGACGCCGTTGGGGTCGGCCTGTGCGGCCGGTGCTGCTTGCACGCCGATCGTCGGGAGCGCGGCAAGGCCAGCCCCCATGACGGCGAGTGCAAGTCCTCTGTTGAGGAGCTTCACTCTGGTTCCTCCGATTTCCGAGTAGCACCCGGAAGCAGAGTCGCCCGAGTGACCGGGATCACCATAGGTAGGACGTCCGACAATGGGAAGGGAGGGTGCTCGATCCGCCCCCCCAAGGGGTGCGGTCGCACGACACGCACTCGTGTGGTCCGTGTGACGGGTGTGACGTGGCCGTAGGGTCTGACCATGGCGACCCGTACGTCTTCCCCGCCGGGGTCGCGGAGCTCGAGCACGTCTGGATCCAAGCGCACCACCAAGGGTTCGAGCACCCGATCACGGAGTACCAGCAAGCGCCCCGCCCCTCGCTCTTCAGCGAAGGGCCGGAGCGGCTCGAGCGCGCGCCCGGCACCTCGTGCCGTCAGGAGCGGACCCGGTCCGGTAGCGCGCAGCTTCGGCATGCTCGGGCGAGGTGTCGCAGCGGTGTGGCTCGGCATCGCCCACGCCGTCGGCTCGGTCGCGCGGTCGATCGGGCAGTCCGCCCGCGACCTCGACCCCGAGCACCGCCGCGACGGCGTCGGCCTGTTCCTCTTCGGCCTCGCCATGGTCGTGGCCGCAGCCGTGTGGTGGCAGCTGCCCGGCGGAGTGATGGACTTCGCCCGGTCGGTGACGTCGGGCGCGGTCGGCAAGGTCGGCTGGTTCGTGCCGCTGTTCCTCGTCTACGCCGGCTGGCGCACCCTGCGCGACCCCGAGCGCAACGGTCCCGCCGGTCGACAGGTCATCGGGTGGGCCGCCTTCACGCTCGGGCTGCTCGGCATCGTGCACATCGCCAACGGCAACCCGCAGCCGGTGCTCGGCGACGCCACCAACCTCCAGGAGGCCGGCGGCGCCGTCGGCTACGTCACCTCGAGCCTGCTGCTCGACCTGATGCAGACGACGTACGTCGTCGTGCCGCTGCTGACGCTGCTGGCCGTCTTCGGCGTCCTGATCATCACCGCGACGCCCGTCTACCAGGTGCCGGTCCGGCTCGCCGAGCTGCGCGACAAGGCCCTCGGCCGCACCCCGGCCGTCGAGGCCGAGGGCGACGAGCCCACCAAGCCGGTGCGCACGCGCCGCCGCTCGATGCTGGACGACGACATCGACCCCGAGATGGGCGACCCCGCCTACGACAGCCCGGTCCTCAGCGACCGCGAGCTGCGCAAGCGTCGCAAGAAGAAGGAGGTCGAGCCCCAGGAGGACTACGGGATCGACCTGTTCGCCGACCCGATCGACTCGGGTGACTCCTCGGCCGACGCCCCCACCGCGGTCACCCCGGCCGTGGCCCCCGCCGCAGCGGGCGGCAAGGACGACACGGGTCCGGTCGAGCCGCCGCCGCACACACCGCTGCCGGCCCGCGTGGAGCAGCTCGCGCTGTCGGGCGACATCACTTACTCGCTGCCCGACAACTCCTCGCTCAAGCCCGGCTCGCCGCACAAGGCGCGCTCCAAGGCCAGCGACGCGGTCGTCGAGCGGCTGATGCAGGTGATGGACGAGTTCGGGATCGACGCCACCGTCACCGGCTACACCCGCGGTCCGACGGTCACCCGCTACGAGGTCGAGCTCGGCCCCGCGGTGAAGGTCGAGAAGGTCACCGCGCTGTCGAAGAACATCGCCTACGCCGTGGCCTCCGCCGACGTGCGGATCCTGAGCCCGATCCCCGGCAAGTCGGCGATCGGCATCGAGATCCCCAACGTCGACAAGGAGATCGTCTCCCTCGGCGACGTGCTGCGGTCCACCACGGCCCGCTCGGACCACCACCCGATGGTGGCCGGGCTCGGCAAGGACGTCGAGGGCGGCTTCGTGGTGGCCAACATGGCCAAGATGCCGCACCTGCTGGTCGCCGGTGCGACGGGCTCCGGAAAGTCGAGCTTCATCAACTCGCTGATCACCTCGATCCTGATGCGGTCGACGCCCGACGAGGTGCGGATGATCATGGTCGACCCGAAGCGGGTGGAGCTCAACGCCTACGAGGGCGTGCCACACCTGATCACCCCGATCATCACGAACCCCAAGAAGGCCGCCGAGGCGCTGGCGTGGGTCGTGCGCGAGATGGACATGCGCTACGACGACCTGGCCAACTTCGGCTTCCGTCACATCGACGACTTCAACAAGGCAGTGCGGGCCGGCAAGGTCGAGGTGCCCGCGGGCAGCGAGCGCACGCTGACGCCGTACCCCTACCTCCTCGTCATCGTCGACGAGCTGGCCGACCTGATGATGGTCTCGCCGCGCGACGTCGAGGACTCGGTCGTCCGCATCACCCAGCTGGCCCGCGCGGCCGGCATCCACCTGGTGCTCGCCACGCAGCGGCCCTCGGTCGACGTGGTGACCGGCCTGATCAAGGCCAACGTGCCGTCCCGACTCGCGTTCGCGACGAGCTCGCTCGGCGACAGCCGCGTGATCCTCGACCAGCCGGGCGCGGAGAAGCTGGTCGGCCAGGGTGACGGTCTCTTCCTGCCGATGGGCGCGTCCAAGCCGGTGCGTGTCCAGGGCGCGTGGGTCACCGAGGCGGAGATCCACCAGGTCGTCAAGCACTGCAAGGACCAGCTCGAGCCGACCTACGTCGAGGAGGTGACGGCGCCGAAGGAGTCCAAGCGCGAGCTCGACGACGACATCGGCGACGACATGGAGCTCGTGGTGCAGGCCATCGAGCTGATCGTCTCCACGCAGTTCGGCTCGACCTCGATGCTCCAGCGCAAGCTGCGCGTCGGCTTCGCCAAGGCGGGCCGGCTGATGGACATCCTCGAGAGCCGCGGGGTCGTCGGCCCCAGTGAGGGCTCCAAGGCCCGTGACGTCCTGGTCAAGCCGGACGAGCTCGATTCCGTGATCGCCACGTTGGAGGGGGGAGCCTGATGGGCGCCGCAGCAGTGCACGAGGACGACACCACCTGGAACGAGACCGGGGAGCACGAGTCGCTCACCGTCGCTCCCGACGCGGTGGAGGTACGCCGCAGCGCCGCCGTCGCGGGCGGCGTCGGGCTGACCGCCTCCGCGGTCGCCATCGCCTACCTCGGTCGCGCCACCCAGACCGGGTCGGTGCTCGACTGGGCCTTCGTGCTCGCGATGGGCCTCCTGGGCGCCTACTGGCTCGTCAGCCTCGTCGACGCCCGCACCCCGCTGCTCGTCGCCGACGCGCAGGGGATCCGGATCCGGCTGGGCCGGACCTGGCGTGGGCTGCCCTGGACGGCGGTGCACCACGTGGAGCACACGCCGCGGCAGGGCCTGCTGCGCGACGGCCGTCTGGTCGTCGTACCCCACAACCTCGAGCTGATCGAGGCCGAGCTCACCGGCGCCGGCAAGCGCCACACGAGCATCTCCCGCCTGTTGCACGGCGCCCCGTTCGCCGTCCCGCTCGGGCTCTCGACGCGCGTCATCGGCGCCGACGGCGACCTGACGGAGGCCCTCGGCCGCGTGGCTCGTGACGCCAGCCAGATCGTCGTCCTCGAGCCGGCCGCCGCGGAGGTCGAGGACTCCGAGAACGTCGAGGCTCCCGTCGAGGACGCAGGGTCCGTCGACGCTCCCGAGGCCACAGAGGCGTCCGAGGCGCTCGCAGTCCCCGCGGCATCCGTGTCCGCGGAGCCCGAGGTCGTCGTGCCGGTCGTCGTCGCCAGCCCGACGCCGGCCGCGCTCCGCGAGACCGGCGCTGCCCGACGCTCCGAGGTGCGGCGCGACGTCGTCGTCGACGAGGACGAGCCGGAGGGTCGCGAGCTGCGCCGCCCCGGTCGGGTCAGCCTCGTGGAGGAGACCCAGTCCTGGGGCGACCGCGTCCGCGCGATCGCCCGGCCGGGGGAGCCGGTGGAGCCGCTGGTGCTCGACGACTTCGAGGTCGAGCCTGCCGAGGACCCGGTCATCGGTCCCGAGCTCGCCGCGGCCCGCACCCGCCTCGGCCTGACCGTCGACCAGCTGGCCGACCGCACCCGCATTCGTCCGCACGTGATCGAGGCCGTTGAGGTCGACGACTTCGAGCCCTGCGGTGGCGACTTCTACGCGCGTGGCCACCTGCGCACGCTCGCCCGCGTCCTCGGCATCGACGTCGCGCCGCTGCTGGCGTCGTACGACGAGCGCTACGCCCGCGCGCCGATCAACCCGCGTCGCGTCTTCGAGGCCGAGCTCGCCACCGGCGCCCACGGCTCCATCCGCGGCACGCGTGGCGGTCCCAACTGGTCGGTGCTCGTCGCCGTCGTCATGGCCCTCGTGCTCGCCTGGTCGATCGCCCGGCTGGTCATGGACACCCCGCCCGAGCTGCGCGGCGCCACCCCGGTCCTCAACGGCTCCGGCGGCCCGCAGGGCGCCGGCACGGCCCCTCTGGCCGAGCCGGTGGCGGTCGTCGTCAGCGCCGCGTCGGGCGGCGCCCAGGTCGTCGTTCGCGACGGCGCGGGGGAGCAGGTCTTCAAGGGCAACCTCGCCGTGGGCCAGACCCGCGAGCTCAAGGCCTCGCCCCCGGTGCGCGTGATGTCCTCCGACGGTGCCGTCACCGTCTCGCTGGCCGGCGGCGACGCCCGCCCGGTCGGCGAGCCCGGCGTCGCCGGTCAGGGCACCTTCGTCACCGACTGATGCCCGCCTGCTCTCCAGCGATCCCCGGTCAGCCGGGGATCGCTGAGGTTGTCGGCCCGTGCACGGCCTGACAAGCTCAGGAAGTGCCGGTCAGCCGGGGATCACGTGGGCCCGGGATGGCAGTCCGCACGGCCGGAACGGGCATACTCACGGTGCGATGACGATTGATACAGACCTTCCCCTGACCCCGCTGAACGTTGCTGTGGTCACCCTCGGCTGCGCCCGCAACGAGGTCGACTCCGAGGAGCTCGCCGGACGGCTCGAGGCGGGCGGCTTCGTGCTGGTCGACGACGCGGAGGACGCCGACACCGTCGTGGTCAACACCTGCGGCTTCGTCGAGGCCGCGAAGAAGGACTCGGTCGACACGCTGCTCGAGGCGGCCGACCTCAAGGCGTCCGCCGGCCACGGCGGCCGCGCGCAGGCCGTCGTCGCGGTGGGCTGCCTGGCCGAGAGGTACGGCAAGGACCTCGCCGAGTCGCTCCCCGAGGCCGACGCGGTCCTCGGCTTCGACGACTACCCCGACATCGCGGCCCGCCTGCGGGCGATCGTGGCGGGGGAGACCCACCACCCGCACACGCCGTCCGACCGCCGGCGGCTGCTGCCGATCTCGCCGGTCGACCGCGACGCCTCCGGGATCTCCGTGCCGGGGCACCAGGACCAGCCCGCGGTCGGTGACGTCGCCGAGATCGGTGCCGGTGCTCCCGCGACGGGCCCTCGCGCCGTACGCCGTCGCCTCGACGCCGGCCCGATGGCGCCCCTCAAGCTCGCCAGCGGTTGCGACCGGCGCTGCACCTTCTGCGCCATCCCGAGCTTCCGCGGCTCGTTCGTGAGCCGTCGTCCGAGCGACGTCCTGCAGGAGGGCCAGTGGCTGGCCACGCAGGGCGTCAAGGAGCTCTTCCTCGTCAGCGAGAACTCCACGTCCTACGGCAAGGACCTGGGCGACCTCCGCCTGCTGGAGACGCTGCTGCCCGAGCTGAGCGGCATCGACGGCATCGAGCGGGTGCGGGTGTCCTACCTGCAGCCCGCCGAGACGCGCCCCGGCCTGATCGAGGCGATCGCGTCGACGCCCGGCGTGGTGCCCTACTTCGACCTGTCCTTCCAGCACGCCAGCGCCTCGGTGCTGCGGCGGATGCGCCGGTTCGGTGATCCTGACAGCTTCCTCGGCCTGCTCGAGCAGATCCGCTCGCTGGCCCCGCTGGCCGGCGTACGGTCCAACGTCATCGTCGGCTTCCCGGGCGAGACCGAGGACGACCTGCAGACCCTGTGCGACTTCCTGGTCGAGGCCCGGATGGACGTCACGGGCGTGTTCGGCTACTCCGACGAGGACGGCACCGAGGCCGCGGGCTTCGCCGACGACGTCAAGCTCGACGAGGACGAGATCCGCGCCCGCACCGAGCACGTCACCACTCTCGTCGAGGAGCTCAACGCCCAGCGCGCCGAGGAGCGCGTCGGCGAGCAGGTGGTCGTGCTGGTCGAGTCCGTCGACGACGACGTCGTGGAGGGCCGGGCGGCCCACCAGGGACCGGAGGTCGACGGTACGACGATGCTGACCGACGCCGCTCGCGCGGGCGTCGGCGACCTGGTGACGGCCACTGTCACGGGCACCGACGGCGTCGACCTGATCGCTCGCACGGACGGAGTCCCGGCATGACCACCGACCACCAGGTCTCCAACTTCAACATCGCCAACGTGCTGACAGTGCTGCGCATCGCCATGGTGCCGCTCTTCGGCTGGGCGCTGCTCTACGACGGCGGCAACGACCCGACGTGGCGCTGGATCGCGTTCGGGCTGTTCGCGGTCGCGATGATCACCGACAAGATCGACGGCGACCTCGCGCGCAAGCACAACCTGATCACCGACTTCGGCAAGATCGCCGACCCGATCGCCGACAAGGCCATCACGGGCATGGCCTTCATCGGCCTCTCGATCGTCGGCGACATCTGGTGGTGGGTGACGATCATCGTGCTGCTGCGCGAGTGGAGCGTGACCCTGCTGCGCCTGTCGATCCTCAAGGACGTCGTCATCGCCGCCGCGCAGAGCGGCAAGATCAAGACCGTCCTGCAGGCCGTCGCGCTCGCCGGTCTCATCATGCCGTTGCCCCACGGCGATGCGCACGGAGGGGCCTTCGACTTCTGGCCCGGAATGCTGGGCGAGGCCCTCTTCTACCTCGCGCAGGCCATGCTCGCGGCGGCCGTCGCGATGACGATGTGGTCCGGCTACGAGTTCCTCCGCGACGTCCGCAGGCAGCGAATCCGCCCCTAAGGGGGTGGAATATCAGCACTCGCCAACTCGCGCAGTGACATTTCGTCACCACTTGGCCAGCATTCGTTTGGCCGGTACTGCCGCAAATGTCGGCTGAGTGGGTGAGGATGCGACGGTCACATCACCCGAACACCCGGAGCACACATGCGCACACCCGCGCTCCCCTCGTCGCGTCACATCGCGGTAGGAGCCGGTCTGGCCGTCCTGGCCGCCGGACTCACCCCGATAGCAGCAGCATCCGCGAATCCAGCCGGCACCAACTTGGTCATCAGTGAGGCCTATGGGGGTGGTGGCAACACCGGCGCCACCCTGAAGAACGACTTCATCGAACTCTTCAACCCCACCGGCAGCGCGATCAGCGTGTCGGGAATGTCCGTTCAGTACCGCTCCTCCGGAGGGACGGGAACGGGGTTCACCAATCTCACCGGTTCGGTTCCGGCACACGGTCACTATCTGATTCAGCAGGCCGCAGGCACGGGAGGAACCGAAGACCTCCCGGCCCCGGACGCCACGGGATCGCTCACCATGAGCGGGACCGCGGGGTCCGTTGCGCTGGTGACGGGGACCGGAACAGTCGCGCCGACCGCCGGCAACACGATCGACCTCGTCGGTTTCGGCGGGGCGACGCTACGGGAGGGCACGGCTGCTCCTGCTCCGAGCAACACCACCTCGGTGTCCCGCGACGGTGCGCGCAAGGACACCGACGACAACTCAGTTGACTTCACCGTCCAGACCCCTGCGCCGCAGAACAGCTCGGTGATCAACACGCCCCAGACCGTCTCGGTCAGCGCCACGGACCAGAGCTTCGTGGTCGACCAGGCAATCACGCCGTTCACCGTCACTGCGACGGGCGGCAACGAGCCCTACGCGTGGTCCGCCACCGGTCTGCCGGCCGGCCTGTCGATCGACGCGACCAGCGGTCAGGTGACTGGCACGCCGACCACGGTCGGCACTTCCCCCGTGACGGTCACCGCGACCGACGCTGACGATGCGACGGGGTCCACGACGTTCACCATCGCCGTCACGCCGGCCGCTGGCGCCGTCACCCCGATCGCGGAGATCCAGGGCACGGGTGCGACCACCCCGCTCGACGGTCAGACCCTCACCACGCAGGGCGTCGTCACGGCGTCGTACCCGACCGGTGGCCTCAACGGCTTCTACATCCAGACCCCTGGCGCCGACACGGCCAACGCCTCGGACGCCATCTTCGTCTACGGCGGCACCACGGGCTTCTCGAGCTACCCGGCAGTGGGTGACTCGGTCAAGGTGACCGGTGACGCGGCCGAGTTCTCGGGCGCCACCCAGATCGTCTCCACCAACTCGGGAGTCACGTCGATCCCCGCACTGGGCGATGTCACCCCGAAGACCGACATCCCCGGCACGGACTGCGCGCTGCCCGGCACCACCTGCCTGACCGGTGCTGCGCTCGATGACGCGCGCGAGGTCGCCGAGGGCGAGCTCTTCCAGCCCACGGCACCGTGGACCGCGACCGACGTCTACGACGGCGGTCCCTTCTACAGCGACGGCACCAACTCGTCCGCCTTCCGCGGTGAGCTCGGCGTGGTGGCCAACAGCACCAAGCCCCTCGTCGCCCCCACCGAGGTCATCGACGCGCAGGCGACCGCACTGGTCGCTGAGCGGAAGAAGTACAACGACGCGCACCGGATCATCCTCGACGACGCGTCGAGCCTGACGTACTCCACGACGCAGAACAGCGACAAGCCCTTCCCGTGGTTCACCGCGACCCACACGGTTCGTGTGGGCTCGGCCATCACGTTCCCGAAGCCGGTCGTCTTCACCTTCGGCTTCAACGCGTGGCGGATCCTGCCGCAAGCGCAGGTCGTCGGCGACTCCACCGGCACGATCGACTTCTCGCAGACCCGCCCCGCGGCTCCGGAGAATGTCGGTGGCGACCTCAAGCTGGCGACCTTCAACGTGCTCAACTTCTTCCCGACCACGGGTGAGGAGTTCGTCACGTCGGGTGCCGGCACCTGCACCTACTTCCGTGACCGCGACGGCAACAACATCTCCAACAACTCCTGCAACCCCAACGGCCCGCGCGGCGCCGCCAACGCGGCCAACCTCCAGCGCCAGCAGGACAAGATCGTCGCGGCCATCACCACGGCCGACGCCGACATCGTGTCCCTCGAGGAGCTCGAGAACTCGGTGAAGTTCGGCAAGAACCGCGACTTCGCGATCAACCAGCTCGTCAGCGCCCTCAACGCCTCCTCGGGAGCGGGCACGTGGGCCGCGGTTCCGTCGCCCTCGACCCTGCCCGCCACCGCGGACCAGGACGTCATCCGCAACGGCTTCATCTACCAGCCCGCCAACGTGGCGCTGGTGGGTGAGTCGGTGGTGCTGAGCACCCAGTCGTCCACGGGTGGTGCCTTCGAGGACGCCCGCGAGCCGCTGGCACAGGCCTTCAAGAAGGTCGGTACGCCGGACAGCCGGGCCTTCGCGGTCATCGTGAACCACTTCAAGTCCAAGGGCTCCGGCACCCCGGACCCCGACGGCCAGGGCAACGCCAACGACCGTCGCAAGATCCAGGCCAACGCCCTCGTGACGTTCGCCAACGACTTCAAGAACGTGCGCGGCATCTCACGCGTCTTCCTCGCGGGCGACTTCAATGCCTACACGGAGGAGGACCCGATCCAGATCCTCGAGGCCGCCGGCTACACCAGCCTGGACTCGAGCAGCGCGCCCGACGAGGAGACCTACAACTTCGACGGCCAGGTCGGTTCGCTCGACCACGTGCTGGCCAACGGCCCTGCGCTGGCGGACGTCAACGCGGTCGACGTGTGGGACATCAACGGCTACGAGTCGGTCTACTACGAGTACTCCCGCTTCAACTCCAACATCACCAACCTCTACACCGCCAACCAGTTCCGGTCGTCCGACCACAGCCCGGAGATCGTGGGCATCAACACGGCCGTCGACCCCAACGCACCGGTCGACGTCCAGATCCTGGCGACCAACGACTTCCACGGTCGTATCGCCAACGACCCGGCCTCTGCTGCAGCTGGTGCTGCGGCGATGGCCGGGGCGGTCAAGTCGCTGCGCCAGACCAACCCCAACACGGTGTTCGCTGCCGCGGGTGACCTCATCGGCGCCTCGACGTTCGAGTCCTTCATCGACAACGACAAGCCGACCATCGACGCGCTGAACTCGGCGGGCCTTGAGGTCTCGGCAGCGGGCAACCACGAGTTCGACCAGGGCTACAACGACCTGGTCAACCGCGTGATGGCTCCGTACGACGCAACGACCAACCCGCAGGGTGGTGCCAACTGGGAGTACATCGCGGCGAACGTCAAGCTGAAGGCCGACGGTGCCGACGCCCTGACGCCGTCGTGGACCAAGACGATGAACGGCGTCGAGGTCGGCTTCGTGGGTGCGGTCACCGAGCACCTGCCCGAGCTGGTCACGCCGGGCGGCATCGCGCAGATCGAGGTGACGGACATCGTCACCGCCGTCAACGCGGAGGCCACCGAGCTGAAGGCCCAGGGTGCCGACGTCGTCGTCATGCTGGTGCACGAGGGCTCGGACACCACGACCTGCGCCCAGATGGCAGCCAACCCGTCGTCCGACTTCGGCAGCATCATCACCGGTGTCAACGACAACGTCGACGCGATCGTCTCCGGCCACACCCACCTGGAGTACAACTGCTCCTTCGTGGTCCCCGGATGGTCCAGCCGTCCGGTCAAGGAGCGTCCGGTCGTCTCCGCGGGCCAGTACGGCGCCGCGCTCAACCGGATCGTGTTCACGGTCGACCCCAGCACGGGCGCGATCCAGGACAAGACGCAGGCGGTGATCAAGCTGAAGACCGCCAACGCGGGCCCCTTCACCTACACCCCTGACGCTGCGACGCAGACCATCGTGGACGCAGCGGTCGCCAAGGCCGCGGTCCTGGGAGCACGTCCGCTGGGCAAGATCAGCGCGCCGTTCAACCGGGCCAAGTTCGCCGACGGAATCACGGAGAACCGCGGTGGCGAGTCCACCCTCGGCAACCTGGTCGCCGAGATCCAGCGGTGGGCCACGCGGGGTCAAGAGTCCGGGGCGGCGCAGATCGCGTTCATGAACCCGGGCGGTCTGCGGACGGACCTGCCCGGCGGCATCGCCGGCGAGTCGGCGTACCCCAAGACGGTGACCTACAAGCAGGCTGCCAACGTCCAGCCGTTCGCCAACACCCTGGTGAACATGGACCTGACGGGTGCTCAGATCAAGGCGACCCTGGAGCAGCAGTGGCAGGCGCCAGGCGCAGCCCGACCGTTCCTGAAGCTGGGCATGTCCAAGGGTTTCAGGTACACCTACGACCCGTCCAAGACCCAGGGCGACCGCATCCAGAAGATGTGGCTCAACGGCACCGAGATCAACCCGGCGACCGTCTACTCGGTCACGGTCAACTCGTTCCTGGCCACGGGTGGCGACGGCTTCGCGGCGCTCAACGGCGGCGCCGGCAAGCAGGACACCGGCAAGTCGGACCTGCAGGCCCAGGTGGACTACTTCAGCGAGTTCGCCAACGCCGCCGAGGGCGACGACCCGCTCCCGATCGACTACAAGCAGCAGGCCGTGGGCGTCAAGCTCCCTGCCGGTGCCCCGGCGAGCTACGCGATCGGCGACCACGTCGCCTTCGACCTCTCGTCGCTGTCGATGACCGACCCGCTGGACCTCCGCGACTCCGAGGTCTCGGTGGAGCTGGGAGACTTCGACCTCGGGTCGTTCCCGGTCACCACGACGCTGAGCGCTCCGGGCAACGCCAACAGCAACGACGAGGCCGGCACCGCGTCGGTCGACGTGACGCTGCCGCCGTGCAGCCCGATCGGTGCGGCGACGCTCACCGTGACGGGCACGGCGACTGGTACGGAGATCGAGGTGCCGATCACCATCACCGGCACTGGCGACGAGTGCATCGACACCACCGTGTCGGGCACCGACGTCACGATCGAGGAGGGTTCCTCCGGGGCCGTCCAGGTCAAGGTCACCCCGTCCGCTGCGACGGGTGAGGTCGTTCTCGGCCTCGGCCAGATGACGCTCGAGACCACGCTGGTCAACGGTGAGGGCTCCATCGAGCTCGCCGCCGGCGCACTGCCGGTCGGCGTGCACACGCTGCCCATCACCTACACCGGTGACGACCGCTACGCCTCCTCGAGGGGCACGGTCGTGGTCACGGTGACCGCCAAGCCGACGACGCCTCCGACCACGCCTCCGACCACCCCGCCGACGACCCCGCCGACGACCCCGCCGACGACGACTCCCACCCCGGAGCCGGAGAAGGTGGAGCCGAAGCTCAAGGCGGTCAATGCCAAGGGCAAGGTGGGCGAGAAGGTCCGCTTCAAGGTCAAGGTGAAGGCCGGCGACGAGACCGCCACCGGCTGGATCAAGGTCCGGGTCAAGGGCGCCGACAAGGTGTACCGGTTCAAGGTGAAGAACGGTGTGGCGATCGTGAAGCTGCCCGCCTTCAACCGTGCTGGCACCAAGAAGCTGGTCGTGCGTTACCTCGGTGACGACGCCGTCAAGCGCGACAAGATGGTGGTGAAGCTGAAGATCAGGCGCTGACCTGACACACCACCAGCCGCGCGGCCCTCGTCCTGCTCAGCAGGACGGGGGCCGTCGGCGATTTCTGCGGCGTTCTGCCGGGAAAAATCGTGCGCATGCGCGGTTAATGTGATTCTGTCCCGTCCCCCTGTCGAGAGGCATCGTCGTGTCAGCATCACGATCCGGTCGCAAGCTCGCTCTTGCCGCCACCCTCACGGGGCTCGTCGCTGCCCCGCTCGCTGTCGTTGCCACGTCGGCGCCCGCGCACGCCGCCCCAGTCACCATCCAGGTCCTGGCGACCAACGACTTCCACGGCCGCCTGATCAACGAGGACGGCACGGGAGGGACGACCAACGGCGTCACTGCTGGCGCCGCGATCCTCTCCGGTGCTGTCAAGCAGCTGCGAGCCGCCAATCCGAACACCGTGTTCGCCGCGGCCGGCGACCTGATCGGGGCGTCGACCTTCGAGTCGTTCATCCAGCACGACAAACCGACCCTGGACGCCCTCAACGAGGCGGGCCTCGAGGTCTCGGCCGCCGGGAACCACGAGTTCGATGCCGGCTACAACGACCTGATCAACCGGGTCATGAAGCCCGCCAGTGCGTCCAACCCCGAGGGCGGCGCCAACTGGCAGTACCTCGCGGCCAACGTCCGCAAGAGGTCCGACAACTCGTACGCCCTTCCGGACGTCGCGGCCTCGCCCGGCACCTCCGACGGCGCCACCTGGTACAAGGACTTCGGCAGCGTCCGGGTGGGCTTCGTCGGTGCGGTCACCGAGGACCTGCCCAGCCTCGTCTCGCCCGCCGGCATCGCGGACGTCAAGGTGTCCAGCATCGTCACCGAGGTGAACGCCGGCGCCGCCGCACTGAGGTCCGCCGGGGCCGACGTCGTCGTGATGCTGGTGCACGAAGGTTCTGCGACGACCAGCTGCTCCGGGGTCTCCGACGACAGCGCGTTCGGG
Organism: Nocardioides sp. P5_E3; assembly: GCF_054049275.1. Taxonomy (NCBI): domain Bacteria; kingdom Bacillati; phylum Actinomycetota; class Actinomycetes; order Propionibacteriales; family Nocardioidaceae; genus Nocardioides; species Nocardioides sp. P5_E3. Next base: position 82,998 of record NZ_JBFUMR010000026.1, on the reverse strand, counting down.
CGGATCGTCAAGGGCGTCGGCACGAACGTCAACGCGATCGTGTCCGGCCACACGCACCTTGCCTACAACTGCTCCTACAGCGGAGTACCGGTGGTCTCGGCCGGGCAGTACGGCATGGCGCTGAACCAGCTGCAGTTCACGGTCGAGGACACGACGGGCGCGGTCACCGCGGTCACCTCCGACATCAGGTACCTCAAGGCGCAGACGACCCCGTTCGCGGCGAACTTCCCGGCCGACCCGGCCGTCACCACCATCGTCAACAACGCGAAGGCTCGGGCAGACGTCCTGGGAGCGGTCGAGCTGGGCAAGCTCGCAGGTCCGTTCAACCGGGCCAGGCTCGCGGACGGCACCACCGAGAACCGCGGCGGCGAGTCCACCCTCGGCAACCTCGTCGCGGAGGTGCAGCGGTGGGCGACGCAGACGCCGGAGGCCGGCGGCGCCCAGATCGCCTTCATGAATCCGGGCGGTCTGCGGCAGGACATGGTGGGCAACCCCGGCGGGTTCCCCGCCTCGCTGACCTACAAGCAGGCCGCCGTCGTCCAGCCGTTCGCCAACACGCTCGTCAACATGAAGCTCACCGGTGCCCAGATCAAGACGGTGCTCGAGCAGCAGTGGCAGCGTGACGACAAGGGCGCGGTGCCGAGTCGGCCGTTCCTGCGCCTGGGAACGTCCGCGGGCTTCTTCGCCACCTACGACCCCGCAAAGGCCGAGGGCAACCGCGTCACCGGCATGTGGCTCAACGGCAAGGCCATCGGGACGGCGACGCAGTACTCGGTCACGGTCAACTCGTTCCTCGCCTCGGGCGGTGACAACTTCCGCGGCTTGATCGCCGGCACCAGCAAGCGCGACACGGGCAAGGTCGACCTGCAGGCGATGGTCGACTACCTGGCGACCTTCGCCAAGACCCCGCTGGGCGTCAAGCTCGACCAGCGCCAGGTGGGCGTCAGCCTGCCCGCCGGTGCCCCGCGCTTCTACCGGATCGGCCAGGACTTCAAGGTCAACCTGTCCTCGCTCGCCATGACGGGCCCGGGCGACGCCAAGGACGCCACGCTCGACATCAAGCTGGGCGACGTCAAGCGGGGCCCGGCCAAGGTCGACAACGCCATCGGCACCACCCCGTTCGACGAGAGCGGCAAGAGCGCGGTGTCGTTCGGGCTGAACGGAAAGGTCAAGAAGGGCAAGCAGGTCCTGACCTTCACCGGACCGACGACCGGCACGACGTTCTCGCTGCCGATCGACGTCCGCAAGGCCAAGCCCGAGGTCAAGGTCCGCACCAAGYCCGGCCGGATCGTCGCAGGGGAGACCCGCACCCGCGTGAAGATCAAGGTCACGGCCCTCGGACTGTCCGAGGTGAGCGGCAAGATCGTCGTGAAGATCGGCGGCAAGAAGTACAAGGCCACGCTGAAGGACGGCAAGGCGTTCGTCCGCCTCGACCGCTTCGCCAACACCGGCAAGAAGTCGGTCAAGGTGAAGTACGCCGGTAATCGCAAGGTGCAGGACTCGACGGAGTTCATCAACATCAAGGTGCGTCGCGGCTGACCCCGTGACCTGAGCCTTGCGGCCCTTGTCCTGCTCAGCGCAGGGCGAGGGCCGCTTGCACGAGCGCGAGGTGGCTGAACGCCTGCGGGAAGTTGCCCGCCATCCGGCCATGCCCGGCGTCGTACTCCTCCGACAGCAGGCCGACGTCGTTGGCCAGGCCGCAGAGGCGGTCCATCAGCTCCGTCGCCTGGTCGCGCCGCCCGGCCTTCGCGAGGGCGGACACGAGCCAGAAGGAGCAGGCGAGGAACGGGTGCTCGTCGCCCGAGATCCCGTCGACCCCCGTCTCGGTGCGGTAGCGCAGCAGCAGGCCGTCGACGTCGAGGTCGGCGATCACGGCGTCGATCGTGCCCAGCACCCGCGGGTCGTCGCCGGGAAGGAACCCGACCAGCGGGATGGTCAGCAGCGAGGCGTCGACGGCGGTCGTGTCGTAGTGCTGGGTGAAGGTGCCGCGCTCGTGGTCGAAGCCCTTGTCGAGGATCTCCTCGCGCACCCGGTCACGCAGCTCGCGCCACCTCTCGACCGTGCCGTCGAGCCCGTGGAGCTCGACCGCCTTAACGGCGCGGTCGAAGGCCACCCACACCATCACCCGGGAGTGGGTGAAGTGTCGCTGCGGCCCGCGGATCTCCCACAGGCCGTTGTCCGGCTCGTCCCAGTGCTCGGCGAGCTCGTCGACCAGCGCGCGCTGCAGGGACCAGGAGTTGTGCGTCTCCTCGAGGCCGGCCTCCCGGGCGAGCTCGAGCGCGATCATCACCTCGCCCAGCACGTCGTTCTGGCGCTGTGACACCGCGCCGTTGCCGATCCGCACCGGGCGGCTGTCCGCGTAGCCGGGGAGGTGCGGCACCTCGCGCTCGGGCAGCTGGCGTCCACCGTCGACGGTGTACATGATCTGCAGGTCGGCGGGGTCGCCGGCGACGGCCCTCAGCAGCCAGCTACGCCAGTGCAGCGCTTCCTGCGCGTAGCCGGCGCCGAGCAGCGACTCGAGCGTCAGAGCCGCGTCGCGCAGCCAGCAGAAGCGGTAGTCCCAGTTGCGCTCGCCACCGAAGTCCTCCGGCAGCGACGTGGTCGGCGCCGCGACGATGCCGCCGGTCTCGGCGTGCGTCATCAGCAGGAGGGTGAGCAGGCTGCGTCGCACCATGTCGGCGTGCGGCACGTCCTCCGGCGACCGCGCGGACCACTCGCGCTGGCGCGCGGTCGTGGCGTCGATCCGCTCGTCGAAGCCGAGCGGCCGGGGGATGTCGCGCCACGAACGCACCCAGGTCGTGGAGAAGGTGACCTCGTCGCCGGCGGTCAGCTCGAACTCGTCGCTGTGGTGGCCGTCGTGACCGTGGGGCAGGTGCGGCCCGCGCAGCACGAGCTTGTCCGGACCGGCGACCGCCACGACCACCTCGTTGCCGTGCGCATTCTCCCGGCTCACCCACGGCCGCACGCGACCGTAGTCGGTGCGCACCACCCAGTCGTGCCGGATCCGTACCGTGCCGCGCGTGCACGTCAGACGGCGTACGACGTCCGCGCGGTCGTCGCCGACGGGCATCACGTCGAGCAGCACCACCTCGCCGTCGGCGACAGTGAACGTGGTCTCGAGGCACGCGGTCCCGTCGAGGTACTGCCGCGAGGTGGCGAGCACCTCGTCGGCCGGGGCGAGCAGCCAGCGGCCGTTCTCCTCCGTTCCGAGCAGCGCGGCGAAGCAGGCGGGGGAGTCGAAGCGCGGCAGGCACAGCCAGTCGATCGACCCGTCCTTGCCGACCAGGGCGGCTGTGCCCCGGTCACCGATCAGTGCGTAGTCCTCGATGGGGAGTGCCATGCGGCTAGTGTCGCCGACATGTGGTCAGCCGAGCCGGACGGCAGCGTGGCCGCGCGCGTCCTGGAGACCCTGGCGGGTCGCGGCGAGACGCTCGCGACGGCCGAGTCGCTGACCGGAGGCCTGTTGTCGTCGCGGCTCACCGACGTGCCCGGCGCCTCGCGCAGCTTCGTCGGAGGCGTGGTGTCGTACGCCACCCGCGTGAAGGTGTCGCTGCTCGGCGTGCCGGACGACGTGGTGCAGGAGCACGGCGTGGTCTCGCAGGAGTGCGCGCTCGCGATGGCCCAGGGCGTGTGTGACCGGCTCGACGCGACGTGGGGCCTGGCCACCACTGGCGTCGCCGGACCCGACGAGCAGGAAGGTCGCGCGGTCGGGACGGTGTGGGTCGCGATCGCCGGTCCCGCAGGGGCGACCGCCCGGTTGCTGGAGCTCGGCGGCGACCGGGCCGCGATCCGGCAGGCATCGTGCGACGCGGTCCTCGAGATCCTCGCCCGCGAGGTGGGGGACTGAGCCCATGGCGACGCCCGGTCTGCTCAAACCGAGGTAACCCCGCGGGAAGAAGGAGGCCTCGGGTAGCGTTGGGGGCAGAGACTTCCCTCATCCGGACATCCCAGAGAGTAAGGACTCGCGCATGGTGCTCTTCCGACGACTGCTCGGTGACGTGCTGCGCAGTGCCCGGATGCAGCGTGGGATGACCCTGCGGGAGCTCTCTGCGGAGGCCCGGGTGAGCCTGGGCTACATCTCCGAGATCGAGCGGGGCCAGAAGGAAGCGTCCTCCGAGCTCCTGGCTTCCCTGTGCCAAGCGATGGACCTGCCGCTGTCCGACGTGCTGCGCGACGTCGCCGACGCGGTGTCGATCGAGGAGGCTGCCATGGGCGTGGTCGTCAGCACCCCGATCGATGTCGGCCGCCGCGCCGGCGACGTGGTCGCCTCCGCCGCCTGACCCGACCGCTGGCTCGGGCTCAGCGCTCGGGCTGGCAGCTGGGACACCAGTAGGCCGCGCGCTCGCGACCGAGCTCGCCCAGCATCGTGACCGCGATCGGGGTGCGGCACCGGCGGCACGGGGAGCCGTCGCGACGGTAGACCCACATCCGCTCGCGCTCGCGGAGGTCGCCGGTCGTCGTCTGGATCGCCCGTTCCTTGTTGACCTCGAGCATCTGCTTCCCGCGCCGCACGAGCCGGGGGAGCTGGTCGACGGTGGCGACGGCGCTGGCCGGGTGGACGCCCATGGTGAAGCACAGCTCGGCCATGTACATGTTGCCGATGCCGGCGAGGTTGCGCTGGTCGAGCAGCGCCTGTCCGATCGGCCGGGCCGGCTCGTCGCGGAGGTTGGCGAGGGCGCGCTCCTCGTCCCAGTCGGGGCCGAGCAGGTCGGGACCGAGGTGGGCCACCAGGTCGGCCTCCTGCTCCCGCGGCACGAGCTCGACGATGCCGAGCTGGAAGCCGACGGCCTTGCGCCCCTCGATGCCGAGCACGAGTCGTACCTGGGTGTCGGGACGACGCCACCGCTCGCCGTCGGGGTAGACGTGCCACGAGCCCTCCATCTTGAGGTGGGTGTGGATCGTCCAGGCGCGCTGGTGGTCGACGCGGGTCAGGAGGTGCTTGCCGCGGGACAGCGTGCGGATGACGGTGCCCTCGCGGAGGTCGACGGTGGCGAAGGAGGGCACGCGGAAGTCGGAGAGGGTCAGGCGGTGACCGGTGAGGGCGCGGTCGAGCTTGGCTGCCGCGCGGTAGACGGTGTCTCCCTCAGGCACGCAGCCTCAACCCCTTGGGTGTCGCCAGGAAGCCCGCCGCCGTGAGCGCGAGCCTGATGGGTGTCTCGCCGCCGCTTCCGATCAGCGCCTGGCCGTCGGCCTTCTCGACGGTGAGCCGACCGAGCGCCCCACGGCGGGCGGCGTCGGCCAGCGCCCCCATCGCCGGGGTGAGCACGTCGAGGTCGTCGTTCCAGGTAAGGAGCGTGCGACCGCCGCGCTCGACGTAGACGGTGAGCGCCCCGTCGACCAGGACGACCAGCGCCCCCGCCTTGCGGCCCGGCCGGTGGCCGGTGCGCTCGGGGTCGCCCGCGTCGGGCCACGGGAGGGCGGCGCCGAAGACGTTGGCGGGATCGGTCGCGGCGAGCGCGACGACCGACGGCTTGGTGCCGGGCTTGACGCTGTCGGGCTCCGCGAAGGTGCGCAGCCGGTCGATCGCACCGGCGCTGCCGAACTGCGCGGCCCCGAGACCCTCGATGAAGTAGCCACGGCGGCAGCGCCCCGTGTCCTCGAAGGCGCTGAGCACCTTGTAGACCCCGGCGAACCCGCCCACGATGCGTTCGCTGACGACGGCGCCGCGGGTGACGACGCCGTGCCGCTCGAGGAGGTGCTCGGCGCGGGCGTGGGCACGCCGCGTCGGGTCACCGTCGCGGTCGGGCAGCAGCGCCCACCGGCCCGCCGTCTCCGGGGGACCGGTGCGCACGGGCATCCGGCCGCCGGTCGTGCGGCCGAGCCGCGGCGGCGTACGACGGGTGCGGTGGGACGGGGTGCCGCTGCGGACGAGCGCGCGCAGCGGCGCCAGGGTGTCGTTGGTGACCAGGCCTTTCCACGTCAGCTCCCACAGCGCGCTGCTGAGGTCGGCGTCGGACGTCGACCCCACGCGGTCGGCGAGCTGGCGGAAGAACCACGCCCCGCCCGGGTCGAGCGCGTCGAGGACGGCCCGCTGGAGGCCGTCGGGCTCGTCGCCCTCGACCTCGGGCAGGGTCAGGTGGGCCTGGTCGGCGAGGTGGAGGCTCACCCAGCCGTCGCTGCCGGGCAGCGGGGCGTGACCGGTCCAGATCACCTCGCCGGACGCGGTGAGCTCGTCGAGCATCGACGGCTCGTAGTCGCGCACGCGGGCGGCGAGCACCAGGGGCTCGAGGGCGCTCGCGGGGACTGGGCACCCGGCGAGCTGGTCGATGGCGGCGACCACCCCGTCGACGCCGCGCAGGGAACCGCCGACGCGCTGCCAGGTGGGGAGGAAGCGGGCGACCGCGTCGTGGCTGACCGGCTCGATCTCCTGCCGCAGCCGCGCGAGGGAACGGCGGCGCAGCTTGCGCAGCACCTCGGCGTCGCACCACTCGGTGCCCGACCCCGAGGGACGGAACTCCCCGTCGAGCACCCGGCCGCGGTGGGCGAGGCGCTGCAGGGTCTGGCGTGCGACGGCCTCCCCGAGGCCCAGCCGGGCGGCCACCTCGGCGGTGGTGAAGGGGCCGTGGCTGCGGGCATAGCGGGACACGAGGTCGCCGAGCGGGTCCTCGGGGAGCTGGAGGAACGCGTCGGGGGTGCCGACCGGGACGGGTACGCCGAGCCCGTCGCGCAGGCGGCCGATGTCCTCGATCGCGGTCCACCGGTCGTCGCCGGCCATCCGGACGACGGCCACGCGACGGTCGAGCGAGGCGAGCCAGCCCTCCACGTCGGCGCCGTCGACCGACCGCGCCCGGATCTCCTCCACCGACAGCGGGCCGACGAGGCGCAGCAGGTCGGCGACCGCCTCGGCGTTGCGGGCGCGACGATCGGTGGCGAGCCACTGCAGCTCGGCCTCGACCTCGGTCAGCACCTCCGGGTCGAGCAGCTCGCGGAGCTCGGCGCGGCCGAGCAGCTCGGCGAGCAGGCCCTGGTCGAGGGAGAGCGCCGCGGCTCGCCGCTCGGCGATGGGGGAGTCGCCCTCGTAGACGAACTGGGCGACGTAGCCGAAGAGCAGGCTGCGGGCGAACGGGCTGGGCTGGGTGGTGGCGACGTCGAGGACGTTGACCTCGCGCCGCTGCACACGACCGAGGAGGGTGACGAGCGCCGGCAGGTCGTAGACGTCCTGCAGGCACTCGCGGACCGCCTCGAGCACGATCGGGAACGCTGGATATTGCGACGCGACCTCGAGGAGCTGGGCGCTGCGCTGACGTTGCTGCCACAGCGGGCTGCGACGGCCCGGATCGCGGCGGGGGAGCAGCAGGGCGCGGGCGGCGCACTCGCGGAAGCGGCTGGCGAACAACGCGGACCCGCCGACCTCCTGGGTGACGAGCTGCTCGATCTCCTCGGGCTCGAAGACGATGACCTCGCCGGTCGGCGGCTCGGCGTCGGTGTCGGGGATGCGGATGACGATGCCGTCGTCGGAGGCGACGGCCTGCCCGTCGACGTCGAAGCGCTCGCGCAGCCGGGCGTTGATCGCCAGCGCCCACGGGGCGTGGACCGGCGTGCCGTAGGGGGAGTGGACGACGAGGCGCCAGTCGCCCAGCTCGTCACGGAACCGCTCGACGACGATCTGGGTGTCGTTGGGGACGACCTGGGTGGCCTCACGCTGCTCGCCGAGGTAGGTGACCAGGTTGGTCGCGGCGTTGACGTCGAGGCCGCGCTCGCGGACGCTGTCGATCGCCTTGGCCGCTGGCTTGGCGGCGAGCTCGCGGGTGAACGCACCGACGGCCGCTCCGAGCTCGGCGGGTCTGCCGAGCGCGTCGCCCTTCCAGAACGGCAGGCGGCCGGGGATGCCCGGCGCGGGGGTGACGAGCACCCGGTCGTGGGTGATGTCCTCGATCCGCCAGCTGGTGGCGCCGAGGGCGAAGATGTCGCCCACGCGGGACTCGTAGACCATCTCCTCGTCGAGCTCGCCGACGCGGCTGGCCTTCTCGCCGACGAGGAAGACGCCGAAGAGGCCGCGGTCGGGGATGGTGCCGCCGCTGGTGACGGCGAGCCGCTGGGCGCCGGGGCGGCCGCTGAGCTGGCCGGTCACCCGGTCCCAGACGATGCGCGGGCGCAGCTCGGCGAACTCGTCGCTCGGGTAGCGGCCGCTGAGCAGGTCGAGGGTGGCGTCGTAGGCGCTGCGGGGGAGCTGGGTGTAGGACGCGGCGCGGGTCATGAGCGAGAACAGCTCGTCGACCTGCCACTCCTCCATGGCGAGCGCCGCCACGACCTGCTGGGCCAGGACGTCGAGCGGGTTGGTGGGCACCGCCATCTTCTCGATGGCCCCCGAGCGCATCCGCTCGACCGACACGGCCGTCTGCGCGAGGTCGCCGCGGTGCTTGGGGAACAGCACGCCCCGGCTCACCTCGCCGACCTGGTGGCCGGCGCGACCGACGCGCTGGAGCGCACTGGCGACGCTCGGCGGCGACTCGATCTGGATGACGAGGTCGACCGAGCCCATGTCGATGCCGAGCTCGAGGCTGCTGGTCGCGACGACGCAGGGGAGGCGACCGCGCTTGAGGTCGTCCTCGATGATGGCGCGCTGCTCCTTGGAGACCGAGCCGTGGTGGGCCTTGGCGATGACGGCCTCGGCGCCGCTGCTCTGGCCCGACTGCGCCATCACCTGGGCGGGCGGCTTGCCTGCCTCCGCTGGTCGCTCCGCGCCCGTCGCGCCGGGGTCCTGCTCGCGGACGGCGGCGCGCTCGGCCGCGATCTCGTTGAGGCGTGCGGTGAGCCGCTCGGCCAGTCGGCGCGAGTTGGCGAAGACGATCGTGGAGCGGTGCTGCTCGACGAGGTCGACGACGTGCTCCTCCACGTGGGGCCAGATGCTCGTCGATCGGCCGGGGTCGCCGGACTCCTCGTCGTACTCCTCGGGCATGGTCATGTCCTCGACGGGCACGACGACGCGCAGGTCCCACTCCTTGGTGCTGGGCGGGGAGACGATCTCGACGGGCTGGGTGCCGCCGAGGAAGCGGGCGACCTCCTCGAGGGGACGGACGGTCGCGCTGAGACCGATGCGCTGGGCCGGCCGCTCGAGCAGGTGGTCGAGGCGCTCGAGGCTGATGCCGAGGTGGGCGCCGCGCTTGGTGCCGGCGACCGCATGGACCTCGTCGATGATGACGGTGTCGACGCCGCGGAGCGTCTCGCGCGCCTGGCTGGTCAGCATGAGGAACAGCGACTCGGGGGTCGTGATGAGGATGTCGGGCGGGGTCGTGCCGAGCTTGCGCCGATCGGCGGGGCTGGTGTCGCCCGAGCGCAGGCCGACGGTGATGTCGGGGACGGCGGTCTCGAGCCGCTCGGCGGTGTTGCGGATGCCGATCAGCGGGGCACGGAGGTTGCGCTCGACGTCGACGCCGAGCGCCTTGAGCGGGGAGATGTAGAGCACGCGCGTGCGGCGGGTCTTGTCGTCGGGGCGCTCGGTGCAGAGGAGCCGGTCGATCGCGTGGAGGAAGGCACTGAGGGTCTTGCCGCTGCCGGTGGGCGCGACGACCAGCGCGTTCTTGCCGGCGGCGATCGCATCCCAGGCGCCTTCCTGCGCCGGAGTCGGGCTCGCGAAGGACGCTTCGAACCACTCGCGCGTGGGTGCGCTGAAGCGGTCGAGGGCGGTCATGCCCTGCAGTCTTGCACCGGGGGCTGACAGTGGTCCCCGTCCTTGGGGGGCTGTTCTGCACGTTCGGCCGCTGATTCTTCGGCGCCGGGCCACCAAATCGGGCATGTTGGCGCGCGGCGGCCGACCCCGGCCGGACGAGCGTGCAGGCTGTCGTCATGACAGCGGTGATGCTCGACGAGACGGCCACGGTGATCCGTGAGCTGGCTCGCGCCGCCGAGGCCTTCGCGCAGCGCGCGCAGGAGCAGGAGGCCTGCCGAGACCGTGCGCGTCCCGGCACCGCCGTGCAGCACCGCCACGCACACTCCGCCACGCTGTGGCGGCTGGCCGAGTCGAGCCTGCGGGCCCGGATCAGCGAGCTGGAGACCGCGCCGGCCGCGTGACCGGCGTGTACGTCGACCTCGCAGGTGGGTCGCACCAACCGGTCGGGCCCGCCCGGACGCCTCAGTCGTCCGCGACCGGCCGGATCTCCACGACGGGGTGCGCGCGGGTGAGCACCTGCGCGGCCTCGACGAGGGCGTCGTGGTCGTCGCACGTGACGAGGAAGAACCCGGACATCTGCTCCGCCGTCTCGGCGTACGGGCCGTCGGTGACCAGGGGGCCGTCCGGGCCGCGTCGCACCGTCCGCGTCTCGCTGCTGTGGCCCAGCGCGGCGCCGCCCGTGATGGCGCCTCCACTCTCGCGCAGCAGCCGGGCGAACTCGGCGTCGGTGTCGAACGTGACCTGGTGGTCGGCGTCGGTGCCGCGCTGCCACGCGGCCTCGTCGTCGGCCGGGAACAGCAGGACGTACTCGGTCATGGGTTCTTCCTCTCGGGTGTCGTCACCACGATGACGGGTACGCCGAGCCGGGATCGACAACGAGACCGGAGGTCGCACACGTGCGCCGGATCAGTCGCCGCTGTCGGCGCTGGGCTCCGCGAGGTCGGGCGCGAGATCGACCTGCGCGAGCTCCGAGTACGTCGCCCCGGACGCACCGAACGATGCGCGGACGAGAGTGACGTGGGCCGGCGACCAGGAAGGGCCGGCGTGGGGGGCCTCGGCGCCCAGGAGGGTGGGGGGCACCGGGGCGCCGTCCTGACCCTCGGCTGAGCCGACGACGAGCTCGCTGCGGAAGCTGCGGCGGTCGAGGAAGAACCGCTGCTGGCGGGCGACCTCGTTGACGTTGCGGTAGATGTCGCGCAGCGCGTCGACGTCGCCGCCGAGCTGGGCCGTCACGGTGTGGGGCTCGGACTCCGTGACGCTCACGCCGGTGGTGCGGAGCACGGGTGCCGGCCAGGTCCCGGCCACCGCTGCGAGGGCTCGGGCGAGACCCTCGACGTCGTCGCCGGCGACGTTGCCGAACTTGGCCAGGCGTACGAACACGGCGTCGGACGACAACGGATGCAGGGCGACGGACGGCGCGGTGCGCGACGCACCCCCGCGGCGACCGCGGATGCGGTCCAGGAGGCCGCGGCCACGTCCGTCCTCCGTAGCCGGCTCGGGCGAGCACAGCGCCTGCGCAGCCTCGAGAGCGTCTCGGACCACCTCCGGTGGCGGGACGATCACGGCGAGCAGCTGCATGCGTTGGCCTCCTTCGGCCGCGACCGTCGTCGCGACCCGGTCCGTCGGAACGGGGTCACCCTAGCCACACCCGCATCGCGCGACGGGGATCCACAAAAGCTTCTTGCGCCCGCGGTTTGCGTGTGCGCCGGGTCCGAGCAATGGTGAGGGAGACACATTCTCCATTCGGAAGGAGAGCCATGCTTGCTCTCACCGAGAACGTGACCGACATCGTGAAGCAGCTCGCCGACGAGGTGCCCGAGATCACCGCACTCCGTATCGCCACCGAGGCGGACGGGGAGTCCCTGTCCGTGAGCCCGGCCGACCACGCCGAGAGCGACGACCAGGTCATCGAGCAGGACGGCGCGACCGTCTACGTCGACGGACCGGCGTCGGAGTTCCTCTCCGACAAGGTGCTGGACGGCGCCGTGGACGAGGACGGCACCATCCAGTTCGCGCTGGGCCAGCAGGCCTGATTCGCGCGACTGACACCGACTGACGGAGTCCCGGGCCCATGGGGGTCCGGGACTCCGCTCATGTCCGGGGTCCCCCCGTCCTTGGCGACGGTGACAGCATCGGACGGGTGACCGACCTCGACCTGCAGCTGCCCGACCAGACCCTGACGTTGACGAACGGGACGAGCATCCCGCTGCTGGGCTTCGGCACCTGGCAGATCACCGGGGACGACGCAGTCCGCGCGACGACTGCCGCGCTCGAGGCCGGTTACCGGCACCTCGACACCGCGACGGTGTACGGCAACGAGGCCGAGGTGGGCCGCGCACTCGCCGAGAGCGGTGTCGCGCGCAAGGACGTGTTCGTGACGACCAAGTGCCCGCCGGGCCGCGCCGGCCGCGAGCTCGAGACCCTGCGCGAGAGCCTCGACCTGCTGCGCACCGACCACGTCGACCTGTGGCTCGTCCACTGGTCGGGCAAGGGCTCGACGAACGTCGACATGTGGCGCGCGTTCGTGGAGGCTCGCGAGCTGGGCCTGGCCCGCGAGATCGGCGTGAGCAACTTCGACGCCGCCCTCATCGACGAGGTCACCGACGCGACCGGCGTGCGGCCGGCGATCGACCAGATCGAGTGGAGCCCGCTCCTCTTCGACGCCGGGACGCTGCGGGAGCACCGCGAGCGCGACGTGGCCGTCGAGGGCTACAGCGCCCTGCGGGGCGGTACCCTCGACCACCCCGCGATCGTCGCGATCGCCGAGCGGCTCGACCGCACCCCCGCCCAGATCATCATCCGGTGGCACCTCCAGCACGACGTCGTCGTGATCCCGAAGTCGACGCACCCGGAGCGGATCCGGTCGAACGCCGACGTCGGCGGGTTCACCCTGGCCGATGAGGACATGGCGACGCTCGACGCCCTGGGTGGGCGCTGACGGCTACGCGTCCAGCACGTCGCGCCACGAGTGCTGCGGCTCGAAGCCCACCAGCTCACGCGCCTTGTCGATGGCGTAGAAGGTCTCGTCGCGGCCCATCTCCCGCCGCACCTCCACACCGTCGTAGAACCGCTCGACGACCTCGTCGGTCGTGGCGGCCACGGACATGTCCGCGTTGGCGACGTTGAAGACCTCGTAGCCGAGGCCGTCGGTCTCCAAGCAGCGCTGCACCATCTGGCCGAGGTCGCGCACGTCGATGTAGGCGAAGATGTTGCGCCGTCGCAGCGCCGGGTCGTCGAGGAAGTCCGGGAACAGCTCGGCGTACTCGTGCGGCTCGATGACGTTGTTGATCCGCAGGCCGTAGACGTCGGCGCCGGTGCGTGCCTGGAACGAGCGCGCGGTCACCTCGTTGGCGACCTTCGACATCGCGTAGGAGTCCTCCGGGACTGTCGGGTGCTCCTCGTCGACCGGGACGTACAGCGGTCGCCGCTCGCCCTGCGCGAAGCAGACGCCGTACGTCGTCTCGGACGAGGCGAACACGACCTTGCGGATGCCGAGCCGGGTCGCCGCCTCGAGCACGTGGTAGGTGCTGAGCACGTTGGTGGCGTACGTCGCCGAGTCGGCGGTGCGCAGGATCGCGGGCACGGCGGCGAAGTGCACCACGGCGTCGTACGACGGCTTCTCCGGCAGGTCGAGCTCGTCGAACGTCGCCAGCCCGGCGAGCGCCGAGTAGACCTGGCCGGCGTCGGTCAGGTCGACCTGGAGGTCGTGGACGTCGGGGTGCCCGAGCGGCACGAGGTCGGCGTTGGTGACCTGGTGGCCCTGCTCGGCGAGGAACGGAGCGACATGCCGGCCAGCCTTGCCGCTGCCACCGGTGAAGAAGATGCGCATGGGACCTTCCTACTGGGAGGGGCAAGGGGACTGACCCCGGAGAAGGCGAGGCGGTGTCGCCGGTGGTCGGACGGACCGAACGCGCCGGAGGGGCCGGCGCCCACGCGGACGTGGTGCCTGCCGTCCCCTGTTTGGTCCGTACGACGGTCGGCTGCAGGACGGCCGCGCGCTGTGTGCCTCTGTCTCAGGGCGGATCACCCGCCGGACCACCGCTGGTTCTCGTCCGCGCGCCGCCGCAGCACGCGGCGCTCGCCCTCGTTGCGGGTGAGGGCGACCGCCTCGTCGAAGGCCGACGCGGCGTCGGCGTGGCGCCCGGCGCGCTCCAGGAGGTCGCCGCGCACGCTGGGCAGCAGCGGAGAGTCACCGAGCCGGGACGGGTCCACGGCGTCGAGCACGGCGAGCCCGGCGGCGGCGCCGTGCGCTCGGCCGTGGGCCACGGCCCGGTTGACCTCGACGACCGCGCCGGGTGCGGCCTCGGCGAGGACGTCGTACAGCGCGGCGATGCGGCCCCAGTCCGTGTCCTCGGCGCGGGACGCGGTCGCGTGCTCGGCGGCGATGGAGGCCTGGAGGAAGTAGCGACCGACGGGCGCGCCGGCGGCAGCGAGGCGGGAGGCGGCCCGGAGCGCCGCGAGGCCGCGTCGGATCATCAGCTCGTCCCACAAGGAGCGGTCCTGCGCCTCGAGCAGGACGGGCGTGCCGTCCGGGGAGAGGCGCGCGGCGGTCCGCGATCCCTGCAGCTCGAGCAGCGCCTGCAGGCCGAGCACCTCGGGCTCGTCGGGCGCGAGGTCGGCGAGCATCCGGGCCAGCCGGGTCGCCTCGGCGGCGAGGTCGGGGCGCATCCAGTCGTCTCCGGCGGTGGCGGCGTAGCCCTCGTTGAAGATCAGGTAGACCACGGCCATCACGTCGTCGAGACGCGCCGTCCGCGCCTCGCCCGTCGGCAGCTCGAGCTCCGCCCGGGCGGCCGTCAACGTCTTCTTCGCCCGGGAGATGCGCTGGCCCATCGTCGTCTCGCTGGTGAGGAAGCCGCGGGCGATCTCGGCGGTGGTGAGGCCCCCGACGAGCCGCAGCGTGAGCGCGGCGCGGGACTCGGGGGTCAGCGAGGGGTGGCAGGACAGGAAGACCAGCCGCAGGACGTCGTCCTCGATGTGGTCGACCTGGTCGTCGAGGTCGGGCATCCGTGCCTCCTCCCCGCCCCCGGCGTGCTCGAGCTCGGCCACCTTGCGGCGCAGCGTGTCGGCGCGCCGGAAGTGGTCGACACCGCGGCGCTTGGCCGTCGTCATCAGCCAGGCCGACGGGTTGTCGGGGATCCCCGACACCGGCCACTGCTCCAGCGCGGCGACGAGCGCGTCCTGCGCGAGGTCCTCGGCCAGGTCGACGTCACGCGTCATCCGGGCGAGAGCGCCGACGAGGCGGGCCGACTCGGCCCGCCACGTGGCGATCACGACCCCTGAAGGCCCCGAGGGGTCGTCGTACGTCCCTGCCGGCACGCGGCCAGCGTAGTGAGCCGGCGTCAGTCCCCGGGAGCCTCCGGGCCCTCGGACACCTGGCGCAGCGTGGAGACCACGGTGACCTCCGGCCAGTGCTTGGCGTGCAGCTCGGCGAAGAGCCGCTGGTCGGCCACGGCCTCCTCGAGGCTGGCGTACTCCATCAGCGACCAGCCGCCGACGACCTCCTTGCCCTCGGCGTAGGGCCCGTCGACTCGGGTGACCTCGCCCCGGCGGACCACGAAGTTGACGGCGTCCTCGGTGCCGAAGAGTCCGCCGCCGTCGACGAACGAGCCGTTGGCGGCGCGCTCCCCGATGAAGACGTCCATCGCGTCGAACAGCGACTGCGGCGGCACCCCGATGCCCTCTTCCATCCTGACGAATCCCATGAAACGCGGCATTGTGATCGTTCCTCCTGTGGTGCGGTGGGTGTGTTCTCGCACGTACGTCGAACGGGCGCGGCACGGCTCGACATCGGCGCCGACGATTTTTTCGACATCTTTCGCGACATCCTTCTCCGACCGGTGCCGCGCTTGCCACCCCTGCGCACCATGGACCCATGAAGCCCCTCGCACCGGCGCTGGCCGGACTGCTGACCGTGCTGGCCACCGCCTGCTCCGGGGACACCGCGGCCTCCGGCTCGCTCGGACCGGCATCGGGGGAGGGGGACGACGGCTGGCCCTTCGCCGTCGAGGAGCTCGACCGGCTCGACGAGCCCTGGGCGATGGCGTTCCTGCCCGACACCGGCGACCTGCTCATCACCGAGCGCAGCGGCACCCTCCACCTGCGCGACGCCGGGACCGGGGACCGGTTCGCGGTCGCGGGCGCGCCCGAGGTGGTCGACGCCGGGCAGGGCGGGCTGGGCGACGTGTTGCCGGCGCCGTCGTACGAGGAGGACGGGCAGGTCTACCTCAGCTGGGTCGAGGCGGGCGACGGCGGCACGGGCGCTGTCGTGGGTCGCGCGGTGCTCGAGACCGACGGGGACGAGCCCCGCCTCGACGACCTCGAGGTGGTGTGGCGACAGACGCCGAAGGTCGACGGGGACGGTCACTTCAGCCACCGCCTCGCGCTGTCTCCCGACGGCGAGCACCTCTTCGTCTCCTCCGGCGAGCGCCAGCTCGGCGACCCAGCCCAGGACACCACGAACAACCTCGGCACGATCGTGCGCCTCACCCTCGACGGCGAGCCGGCCCCGGGCAACCCGCTCGCCGACCGGGGCGGGGTGAGCGCCGAGATCTGGAGCTGGGGACACCGCAACCCGTTGGGCCTCGAGCACGCCCCCGACGGCACCCTGTGGTCCTCGGAGATGGGGCCCGAGGGCGGCGACGAGCTCAACCTGATCGAGCCCGGCTCGAACTACGGCTGGCCCGAGGTGTCCGACGGCAGCGACTACGGCGGCGGGGAGATCCCCGACCACGCCGAGGGTGACGGGTACGCCGCCCCCGCGCGGTCGTGGAACCCGAGCATCTCGCCGGGGAGCCTGATGGTCTACGACGGCGAGCTGTTCGAGGGCTGGAGCGGCGATGCGTTCCTGGGCGCCCTGTCGGGGGAGGCGCTGGTGCGCGTGGACCTCGACGGCCGGACCGCGGGGGAGACGGAGGTCTTCGACATGGGTGCTCGGATCCGCGCCGTGGAGGAGGGTCCCGACGGGGCGATCTGGGTGCTCGAGGACGAGGGCGCGGGACGGCTGCTGCGCCTGACGCCGATCGAGGCCGAGTGAGCTCGTGACCCTCCTGCCTCGGTGCGTCGTCCTTGTGAGCCGTGCCCTCCGTCGGTAGCGTCCGGCCCGACATCCAGTTCTGGGGGAAATTGGCATGGATTCTGCCTACGTGCCGCTGCTCGTCCTGACGGCAGCACTCTCGGCGGTCTGCCTGCTGCAGTTCGTCATGACGCGGCTCGGCGCGACCCAGGGCATGGGCCCCAACCGGCTCGACGGCTTCAAGACCAAGGCGACGCTCGCCTCCGACGGCGCGTGGCGGGCGGGGCACGCTGCCGCGCAGCCAGCACTCCTGACGGCGGCCGTCACGGGCCTCGGTGTCGCCATTCCGCTGGCGCTCCGGCAGGCCTCGTCGGACGCCGACCCGACACCGGCGTTCACGGTCGTGTGTGCCCTGGCGGCAGTTGCCGTAGCCGTCCTCTTCGGACTCGCCGTCCACCGCGCCAACCGCGCCGCACGTCAGGTCACCAACAACGGGGGAGAAAAGGAGATGCCCGCTGGTGATCCGACCTGTGGCCCTCGAAGCCCGACCGAATGATCTAGGGTCGACGCCTGTGACAGAAGCCATGATCTCGGCACGGGGACTGCGCAAGTCGTTCGGCGACTTCGAGGCCGTCAAGGGCATCGACGTGGAGGTGCGCCGTGGCGAGGCGTTCGGCTTCCTCGGCCCCAACGGCGCCGGCAAGTCGAGCACGATGCGGATGATCGCGTCGGTGAGCCCCGTGAGCTCCGGCGAGCTGCGGATCCTCGGCATGGACCCCGCCACCGACGGCCCGGCGATCCGTGGCCGGCTCGGCGTGTGCCCGCAGGAGGACACGCTCGACAACGAGCTCAACGTGTTCGACAACCTCTACATCTACGGCCGCTACTTCGGCATCGACCGTGCCACCTGCCGCGAGCGCGCGCATGAGCTGCTGGAGTTCGCGCAGATCACCGAGAAGGCGAAGGCCAAGGTCGAGGACCTGTCCGGCGGCATGAAGCGTCGGCTGACGATCGCCCGCAGCCTGATCAACAACCCCGACCTGCTGCTGCTCGACGAGCCGACCACCGGCCTCGACCCGCAGGCCCGCCACGTCCTGTGGGACCAGCTGTTCCGGCTGAAGCAGGCAGGGGTGACGCTCGTCATCACCACTCACTACATGGATGAGGCGGAGCAGCTCTGTGATCGCCTCGTCGTGATGGACAAGGGCCGCATCGCCGCCGAGGGGTCGCCGCGCCAGCTGATCGACGCGCATTCCACCCGCGAGGTCGCCGAGCTCCGCTTCGGCGTGGGCGAGCACGAGGCGCTCGCGGAGAAGATCGAGGACCTGGGGGAGCGGATCGAGGTGCTGCCCGACCGGCTCCTCGTCTACAGCGACCACGGCGAGGACGTCGTCACTGCGGTCCTCGACCGCGGGCTGCACCCGATCGCGACCCTCGTGCGCCGCTCCACCCTCGAGGACGTCTTCCTGCGCCTCACCGGCCGGAGCCTGGCGGACTGATGGGATCCGACATGGCCTCCGACACGACCTCTCCGACCCCGTCGGCCGCCCCTGCCCGCCCCACCGGCTCGCTGTCGGCGTGGGAGGGCATGGTCCGGCAGTACGACTACTGGCTCACGGTCCTCAAGCGCACGTGGCGCGGGGGAGTGGTGAGCAGCTTCCTCACGCCGCTGCTCTACGTCGTGGCGATGGGCGTCCTGCTCGGCGGGTTCATCGAGGCCGACCCCGACAAGCTCGAGGGTGCGACCTCCTACCTCGCCTTCGTGGTCCCCGGCCTCGTCGCCTCGCACGCCATGACGCTCGCGGTCAGCGAGTCGACGTACCCCGTCATGGGGTCCATCAAGTGGCACAAGACGTTCTTCGCGCAGCTGGCGACGCCGCTGGCCGTGCGCGACCTGGTCAACGCCTACGTCGCGTTCGTGATGTTCCGGGTGGCCTCGGCGTGTGCGGTGTTCATGCTGGTGATGGCGCCGTTCGGCGTCTTCGCCACGTGGTGGGGGCCGATCCTGGCGTGGCTCTCGCAGGTGCTCGTCGGCTTCGCGTTCACCACGCTGGTCTTCGCCTACAGCGCGTGGCTGAAGTCGGAGGAGGGTTTCGGCCTGCTGTTCCGCCTCGGCGTCATTCCCCTGACCCTCTTCTCCGGTGCCTTCTTCCCGATCAGCAACCTCGGGCCGGTGCTGGAGTGGATCGCCCGGCTGACCCCGCTGTGGCACGGCGTCTCGCTCTCCCGGATGTTCTGCGTCGACCAGATCGACTGGTCGCTCGTCGTGCTGAACGTCGTCGTCCTCGTGACCCTCACCGTCATCGGCTGGTTCCTCGCCGTGCGCAACCTCGACCGCCGGCTGGAGGTCTGACATGGCGCTCCTCGAGGGGATCCCGGCCCCGCTCACGCCGGCCGCCGCCACCAAGGTGCTGGTGCTGCGCAACTACGTCGTCTACAAGGGCGCGTGGAAGCTCTTCATCACCGGCTTCCTGGAGCCGGTCTTCTACCTGTTCTCGATCGGCATCGGCGTCGGCCAGCTGATCGACACCTTCGAGTTCCACGGCGAGGCGATCCCGTACGCCGAGTTCGTCGCGCCGGCCATGCTCGCGACGTCCGCCTTCAACGGCGCGCTGCTCGACTCGACCTACAACGTCTTCTTCAAGATGAAGTACGAGAAGCTCTACGACCAGATGCTCGCCACGCCGCTGTCCACCGGTGACATCGCGCGCGGTGAGATCACCTGGGGCCTGATGCGGGGCTCGGTGTACTCCGCTGCCTTCCTCGTCGTCATGGCGCTGATGGGTCTGACCCAGTCGTGGTGGGCCGTGCTCGCCCTGCCGGCCGCGATCCTCATCGCCTTCGCGTTCTCCGCCGTGTGCATGGCCGTGACGACGTGGATGACGAGCTGGCAGGACTTCGACAAGATCACGCTCGCCCAGATGCCGCTGTTCCTCTTCTCGGCCACCTTCTTCCCGGTCGAGGCGTTCGGTGACGGGGTGCTGCGCTGGGTCGTCGAGGCCACCCCGCTCTACCGCGGGGTCGTGCTGTGCCGCGAGCTGACCACCGGCGTCATCACCTGGGAGTCGGCGGTCTCGGTGGTCTACCTCGTCGTGATGGGCGTGGTCGGCCTGCTCGTCGTACGACGCCGGCTCGACAAGCTGCTGCTGACGTGAGGCCCGCTCAGGGCTAGGTTCGGGAGCATGGCGAGCAGCACGGACTCCTGGACGAAGGGCGAGTCGACCCCGGCACTGCTGGAGGAGACGATCGGGGACAACCTGGCGCGCACCGTCGCCTCGTACGCCGACCGCGAGGCGCTGGTCGAGTGCGCGAGCGGGCGGCGCTGGACCTGGGCGGAGCTGCAGGCCGACGTCGACGCCGTCGCGCGCGGCCTGGTCGGTGCGGGCATCCGCAAGGGCGACCGCGTGGGCATCTGGGGGCCGAACAGCGCCGAGTGGACCCTGGTGCAGTTCGCCACCGCGAGGGTCGGCGCCATCCTGGTCAACGTCAACCCGGCCTACCGCACCCACGAGTTCTCCTACGTCGCCAACCAGTCGGGCATGCGGCTGCTGGTCGCCGCGACGTTGTTCCGGACCAGCGACTACCGCGCGATGGTGGACGAGACGGCTGCGGAGAACCGGGCCCTGGAGCGCGTGGTCTACCTCGACGACGAGGAGAGCTGGGCCGGCCTGCTGGCCGACGGCGAGGGTGTCGCCGCCGACGACCTGGCCGCGCGGGCCGCGAGCCTCGCGCCCGGCGACCCGATCAACATCCAGTACACCTCCGGCACCACCGGCTTCCCCAAGGGCGCGACCCTGAGCCACCGCAACATCCTCAACAACGGCTACCTCGTCGGCGAGGTGTGCCGCTACACCGAGGCGGACCGGGTCTGCATCCCCGTGCCCTTCTACCACTGCTTCGGCATGGTCATGGGCAACCTCGCGTGCTCCACGCACGGCGCCGCGATGGTGATCCCGGCGCCCGGCTTCGATCCCGCGCTCACGCTGAAGGCGGTGGCCGACGAGCGCTGCACCTCGCTCTACGGCGTACCGACGATGTTCATCGCCGAGTGGGCGCTGCCCGACGTCGACTCCTACGACCTGTCCTCGGTGCGCACCGGGATCATGGCGGGCTCGCCCTGCCCCGCGGAGATGATGAAGAAGCTCATCGCCGCCGGCATCGAGGAGATGACGATCGCCTACGGCATGACCGAGACGTCGCCGGTCTCGATGCAGACCCGCACGGACGACTCGTTCGAGCACAAGGTCGGCACGGTCGGCCGGGTCTGCGCGCACCTCGAGGTCAAGATCGCCGACCCGCTCACGGGCGAGGCCCTCCCGCGCGGCGAGGCGGGGGAGTTCTGCACCCGCGGCTACTCGGTGATGCTGGGCTACTGGGACGACGAGGAGAAGACCCGCGAGGCGATCGACGCCGACGGCTGGATGCACACCGGCGACCTCGGCGTGATGGACGAGGACGGGTTCGTGCAGATCACCGGACGCATCAAGGACATGGTCATCCGCGGCGGCGAGAACATCTACCCGCGCGAGATCGAGGAGTTCCTCTACACCCACCCCGACATCGAGGACGTCCAGGTGGTCGGTGTCCCGGACGAGAAGTACGGCGAGGAGCTGTGCGCGTGGGTGCGGATGCGCCCGGGCAGCGAGCCGCTCGACGCCGACGGGGTGCGCGCCTTCGCGACCGGAAAGCTCGCCCACTACAAGATCCCGCGCTACGTGATGGTCGTCGAGGAGTTCCCGATGACCGTCACCGGCAAGGTGCGCAAGGTCGAGATGCGCGAGGTGTCCACCGCTCGCCTCGGGCTGGCCTGACCCGGCCCGTCACCGGAAGACGCTGCGGTAGACCTCGTCGAGGGCCGCGGTGTCGAGGGCGGTCACGACGCGCACCGGTCCGTCGCCCGTACGCCGGAGCCGTCCCCGGTCCTCGCTCGTGTCGACGGTCCAGGTGCCCGACTCGGTGGTCGCGACCGAGCCGTCCACGAACGTGCCCGCGGTCGCGAGGTCCCAGTACTTCGGCGACTCGAACCCGGGGACGCGGCCGAGCCCACCGACGACGGGACCGGCCAGCCCGTCCGGGGCGCCGAGCGGCACCGGGTCGTCCGGCAGCACCGTCACCGGCACGGGGCCGGCCAGCACCTCCGCGAACGGCACCGGGTCGGCCCCTACGTTCCACTCGCCCACGCCGTCGGCGTGCGACTCGCTGTCGACCGTGCCCGCCATCGTGGTGACCCCRCCCAGCCGGGCGTACGCCGCCGGGTGCTCGCGCAGGACGGCGGCCACCTCGGTCAGGGGCGCCAGGGCGACCACCTGCAGCCCGGGGTGGCGCCGGGCGAGGCGGGCGATGAGCTCGGCGGCCGGCGTACGCACGGGGGTGAGCTCGCCGCCGCCGTCGCGTGGCAGCCCGCTGTTCATCAGTGCGCCGGCGCCCCACTCGGGCGGGAACATCACCCCGTCCTCGCCGCGCGGCGTGGAGCCGCAGGCGACCGGCGGCGGGGCCGTCTCGAGCGCGTGGAAGAAGTCGCCCAGCAGCCCGGTGCCACGGCAGTCCAGCTCCCCGGTCTGCGGGACCGTCACGGCGACGACACGGACGCGGGGGTGGCGCAGGAGCAGGGCGAGCGCGGCGAGGTCGTCGGGCGCGAGGTCGGTGTCGACGACGACCGGCACGGCGTCCGGCTGCTTGGCGGCGGCCGGGCTCATCGGACCGCGGGCGAACACCTCGCCGTCGACGTCGGAGGCCGCGGGGCTGCAGGCGGCCAGCACCGCGACGGTCAGCGGCACGAGGAGCACACGCAGTCTCACGGGATCACCACGTGCTGGCCGACGAGGCCTGCGACGGCGAGGACCGTCCCGACGGCGAGCAGGGCCCGACGCCCCGACCGGGGCCACGCGACGCCGAGCAGCAGCGCGGCGACCCCGAGCAGCCACACGTCGTGCCACCACGCGAGCGCCTCGGAGACCCACTGCCGCTGCCAGCCCTCGCTCGTGTGGGGGTTGCCGACGAGGAGCCAGTCGGACGGGAAGGACAGCGGGTCGGCGGAGGACGGGCCCACCGTGATGTTGAGAGGCTGGACCTGGATCATCGAGTATGGCGTCAGCGCCGCCTGGCCGAAGAGCCAGTAGACGCTCACGACGAACCACAGCACGAAGAGCGCGGGGACCAGGGCCACGAGCCGCGACATCCGCCGCCCCAGGGCGGCGCCGAGCGCGACCGCCACCAGCGCCAGGGCGACCAGCTGAGCCAGCTCGGCCGTGGTGTGGAGGGCCTCGGTCGTGCGGCCCGGCTCCATGCCGATCCACAGGCCGCCAAGGTCCCGCTCGCGCCAGGCGACCAGGACGGCGTACGCCAGAGCTACCACCACGAACGGCAGCGCAGCCAGCAGCCGGGCGAGCGTCCTGCGGGCCTCCGAGACCGGCGCGGCAGGGGCGACGTCGTGGCGTGCGCGGTGGAAGGGCAGCGAGGCGGCGACCGAGATGCCGAACAGGAAGGGCGCGACGGCGGGGATGATCCCCTCGTAGGACGCGCCCGGCCACTCGCCCGGCTCGGGCGTCACGGTCCACATCGCCCAGATCGTCAGCGCCAGGCAGGCCCAGGGCACCGGGTTGCGCAGCATCCGGCGCGCCTCGGTGACGACCAGCGCGCGGGACACCATCGCGGGCGCCGACGCGGCGGTCGCGGGCCTGACCGTCGTCATGCTCATCGCCGCCGCCCCGCGACGCAGAGGAGGGTCGCGGCCGCGAGCACCCACCACGGCTCCGTCAGCCACCAGCCGACGACGTCCGAGACGGTCCCGCTCGGCAGGAACCGCTGGAGCGCGAACAGGGCCACGGGGGTGGACGCGCCCATGACCACGGCCCGTCGCGGGGGTGCCCACAGCGCGACGGCCACACCGCACGCCGTCAGGGCGAGCAGTGGACCCGGCCCCGACACCTGCGCGGCAGTAAGCGAGTCGAGCAGGAACCACACCGCCATGGCCGGCAGCCCGAGCAGGGCGAGCCGGAGGACCCGACGCTGCATGACCGACACCGGCACCGCCGAGAGCATCGCAGCGGCCGGGTCGTGCAGGCCGGAGACGACGGTCGCGGCGAGTCCGGCCGCGGCGATCGCCAGGACGACGTCCGCGGGCCCACCGGCGGACCGGGCGAGCACGGTCGCAGCGACGAGCACGCCCGCGAGGCAGACCGCGGGCGTCCAGCGGATGGCTCGTGCGGTGGGCAGGGCGGCCTGGGCAAGCGCGGTGTTCATCGCGTCAGCCTCGTCACGAGCAGGTACCCGTCGTCCACGGTGGGAACGGCCGGTGCGGCCCCGTCCGGCAGGGTGCCCACGTGGCGGCGCGTGCCGGGGCCGGTCAGCCACGATCGCAGCGCGGTGGGCTCCTCGACGTCGGACTCCCAGACCCGGCCCTCGGCCTCGCCCGCCAGCTCGGCGGGCGTGCCGGACCAGCAGATCCTGCCGCGGTCCATGACGAGGACCTGCTGGCACAGGGCCGCGACCTCGGCGGTGTTGTGCGTCGACAGCACGACGCAGCCGCGGTGCGCGGTCTCGGCGAGGACGGACCTCAGCGCGATGCGCTGCTCCGGGTCCAGGCCGGTGGCCGGCTCGTCGAGGACGAGGAGGTCGGGGGCGCCGACGAGCGCGGACGCCAGCGCGACCCGCTGCTGCATGCCACCCGACAGCGTGCGGATGCGCTTGTGCATCGCGTCACCGAGGCCGACGGCCTCGAGCATCGTCACTGCTTCTCGCCGCCGCTGGCTCGCGTCCGTGTGCTCCTTGAGGATCGCGACGTAGTCGACCATCTCGAGCGGCGTGAACCCGCCGTAGAGCCGGGGCGACTGCGGGAGGTAGCCGAGGCGGCGTCGCACCTCGGTGCGAGCCGTCGGGTGGGCCGGGTCGAGGCCCAGCAGGGACAGGGTCCCGCGGTCGGGAGCGAGGACGGTGGCCAGCATGCGCAGCAGCGTCGTCTTGCCGGCGCCGTTGGGGCCGAGCACCCCCACGATGCCGCGCCCGAGCGTCAGGTCGACCTGGTCGACGGCGGTCTGGGAGCCGTACGCCTTGGTGATGCCGGCCGCGCTCAGCAGCGTGCCGGTGGGCGTGTGGGTGGCGGTGTCGGTGGTGCTCATGCGGTCCTCCGGTAGGCGACGGTGTCGCGACGGGCGAGGGTGAGGGCGATCGCCGCGAGCGCGACGACCAGGGCGGTGAGCTGGCTCGGAGCCGAGGCGACCAGGTGGGTGACGACGTCGGCGGGCACCCTGCGCGAGGCGGCGGGCCACGAGACGGCGACGACCCAGAGCGACCCCAGGGACGCAGCGACGACCGAGGGATCCAGCCGGGTCGTGCCGGCCAGGACCACCAGTGACGCCAGAGCGGCACCCGGCAGAAGCCAGCCGAGGGCCACCGGGGTGGGGAGCCCGAGCAGCAGGGCCACGCCGACGCCGACGGGCACGGCCGAGAGGGCGACCAGCACGGCCCGCGCCGCCACCACGCGCAGGCCGGCCGTCGGGGTGGCGAGGGCGAGCTCGCCGGCCGGCTCGGCGTGACGTCCGTAGGTGAGGGCCACCGCCGCGAGCGGGGCGACCGGTGCCAGCGCCATGAAGACGGGCAGGCGGAGGTCGAGGACGGACACCACGACCGGCAGGCTGAGCAGCAGCAGGACCGAGGCGAGCCAGGCGGTGCGCAGCCCGGGGGTGGCCAGGCCGAGGCGCAGCAGCGGGTTGGCGCGCGGCCGGTCGATCCGGTCGGTCAGCGCGTCCCAGCGTCGTACGACGTCGCTGCCGGAGGCGGACGGTGCGAGCGTGGCCATGCGACGGCGGCACTCGTCGCAGCGGAGCAGGTGGGCCTCGAGCGAGGCGGCGGGGACGGGTGCCGCGGAGCCATCGGCCCACGCGCGCAGCGTCTCCTCGTCGGCGTGCCAGGTCTGCGTCACAGCAGGGCCTCCCTCAGCTCGGTGCGAGCGCGGCTCATCCGGCTCTTGACGGTGCCGCTCGGGATGCCGAGCAGCGCGGCGGCCTCACGCGTGGTGAGCCCGTCGAGGACGGTCGCCTGGACGACCGCCTGGAGGTCGGGGGAGAGGTGCGCGAAGGCGACCCCCACGTCGCTGTGCTCGACGCGGGCCAGCACCTCCTCCTCGGCCGACGTCGCCGGGTGGCTGCGGAGGTTGCGCAGTCTCTCCAGGACGTTGGCGCGCGGGCGGAGCTGGTGCAGCAGGGACCGCACGGCGATCCCCCAGAGCCACGCCGCCACGTCGCCCTCGCCGCGCCACCCCTGGGGCTTGCGCCAGACAGCGAGGAACGTGTCCTGCACGGCCGTGTCGACCAGCGCGCGGTCGGCGCAGCGCCGGGCCAGGCGGGTCGCCAGCCACGGCTCGTGGCGCACGAAGAGCTCGCGCAGCGCACCACGGTCGGACGCCTTCACGGCGTCGACCAGCTGCGCGTCGCTCCAGGCGGCGTACCCCTCTACGGGGCTCCACCCGTCGTGCACCTCTCCCATCACGTCTCCTTGTAGCGCCGACGCCCATGATCGGTTCGCCCGCGCCGCCACGTCGTGCACCGGTCCAGACCAGCCGTGAACCGAACACCGATCGCGGAGGCACCTCCTGGTGGCGGCCCGATCGGTCCGCCGGACGAGCTCAGTCATGGAGGAGGACCCAGATGTCGAGGATCAGGACAGGAGTGGCGGCAGCAGCCGTCCTTGCCGCAGTGCCCACCGCCGCGGTGGCCGCAGGGGTGCTGGTGGACCACGGGCACGGGCCCACGGTCGTGCACGACACGGCGTACGACCAGGTCAAGACGCAGGTGCACGCCTGGTCCAGCGACGGGATCACCCGCGTTCGGCTCATGGTGACCGGGCTACCGGCCGGACGGACGTTCGGGGCGCACGTGCACACGGGTGCCTGCGGCGCCGACCCGCTCGCGTCCGGGGGCCACTACCAGCACTCGAGCGACGCGACGGTCCCACTCGCCGATCGGGAGGTCTGGCTCGACGTCACCTCGGACGAACGCGGTCGAGGCGTCGCCACGACCACGGTGCCGTGGGCGTTCGAGCCAGGCACCGCGGGGTCGGTGGTGATCCACGCGCTGCCGACCAACACGACCACCGGGGCTGCCGGCGCCCGGTTGGCCTGCACCAGCGTCGCGTTCGGAGGCTGACCGGTCGGCTGACTGGTTGGATGGGGCCATGGGCTCCACTCCCGACGCGATCACCCCCGACACGAAGGACTGGACCTGGGTGCTCGAGCGACCGTGCCCCGAGTGCGGCTTCGAGGCCGCCGTGCACGACGTGTCGGACCTCCCTGGGCTCCTCGAGACCACCGCGTCTTCGTGGTCGCAGGTGCTGGGCCGCGGTGACGCGACCGACCGCCCGCGACCCGGGGTCTGGTCGGCGCTGGAGTACGGCTGCCACGTCCGCGACGTGCACGTGCTCTTCGCCGAGCGAGTGCGGCTGATGCTCGCCGAGGACGTCCCCACGTTCGCGAACTGGGACCAGGACGTCACCGCGGTCGAACGCGACTACGGCAACCAGGACCCCGCGGCTGTCGCGGCCGAGCTGGTCGAGGCCGCTCGCAGCGTGGCGATGCTCTACGCCTCCGTCACCGATGCCACGCGCGGTCGCCGGGGGCTGCGGTCCAACGGTGACGAGTTCACCGTCGAGACCCTGGGCCGCTACCACCTGCACGACGTCGTCCACCACCTCCACGACGTGGCGGCGCCGGCGTGACCAGCGAGACCGTCCGGTCCTACGACCGCGACGCAGCGGCGTACGTCGCCCGCACCGCGACCGTGCCGGACTCGGTCCGCGCCGCCCTGGAGCACCTCGCCGAACGCGTCGGCCCGGGCGCGCGCGTGCTCGAGATCGGCTCGGGCGGCGGTCGTGACGCGCTGCTGATGGAGGAGCTCGGCCTCGCCGTGCGGCGCACCGACGTCACGCCCGCCTTCGTCGAGCTGCTGCGCGAGCAGGGCCACGCGTGCGACCACCTCGACCCCCTCGTGGACGACCTGACCTCACCCGACGGGCCGTACGACGCCGTGTGGGCCAACGCGTCGCTGCTGCACGTGGCGCGGGACGACCTGCCCACCGTGCTGGGGCGCCTGGCCGCGGTCACCCGTCCCGGAGGCCTGCTGTCCATGTCGCTCAAGGAGGGCGCCGGCGAGGGCTGGTCCATCCACGGGACGATCAGCGGCCCGCGGCACTTCACCTACTGGCGGGCCGCGGACGTCGAGGCCGTCGTCCGCGGCGCTGGCTGGGGCGACGTCGTCGTCCGGCACGGACTCGGGGGCGACCGGGGGGAGACCTGGCTCGAGCTGTCGGCGGTCCGTGATGGGGTGTCGCCATGAGGCACACGGAGTTCTGGGCGCGGCTCGACGAGACCCTCGGGCGGGCCTACTCCCGCACCTGGGCCGAGCTCACCGTCGTGCGCGACCTCGACGGCCGCACGACCCAGGAGGCGCTCGACGCCGGTGTCCCGCCCAAGCAGGTGTGGGCCGCCGTGCACCGTCAGCTCGAGCTCCCGGACACCGAGCGGTGACCATGCGGCTGGCCGGAGGCCTCACCGTCGCCGACGTCCAGCGTCGTACGGTCCGCACCCTCGTCGTCTCCCAGGCGGTCGGCGCGGTCGGTGTCACCATCGGCGTCGCGACCGCCTCGCTCCTGGCCCGCGACATCTCCGGCAGCGAGACGATGGCCGGCCTCGCACAGACCTTCCAGGTCCTCGGCACGGCCGCGGCCGCCTACGGGCTCGCGCGCGTGATGCGCCGCCGCGGGCGACGTGTCGGGCTGGTCGCGGGCTACCTCATCGGGGCGACCGGAGCGGTCCTGGCCGTCGTCGCCGGCGTCGTCGACTCCATGGTCGTGCTGCTCCTCGGCGCGCTCATGCTGGGAGCCACCACGGCGGTCAACAACGGGTCGCGCTACGCCGCCACCGACCTGGCCACCGAGGAGCACCGCGCCCGCGCCCTGTCGGTCGTCGTGTGGGCGACCACGGTCGGGGCCGTCGCCGGCCCCAACCTCACCGGCGTCGGAGCGGCCGTCGCCCGCTCCATGGGCGTGCCCGAGCTGACCGGGGGCTTCGCCATCGGCGCGGTCGTCCTGGTCGTCGCAGCCGGGTGGGTGTGGTGGCGGCTGCGACCCGACCCGCTGCTCCTCGCCCAGGAGACCGCCGGGGTCGTGCCCAGCGCGGGTCCCGAGCCGCGCGGCCGGTCGTGGGGCCGCTTCGTCGCGGTCGTGCGTGACGTGCCGGCGGTCGGGGCGGCTGTGGTCGCGATGGCCTGCGCCCATGCGGCGATGGTGACCGTGATGATCATGACGCCGCTGCACATGGAGCACGGCGGCGCTCACCTCGAGGTCATCGGGTTCGTCATCTCGATCCACGTGCTCGGCATGTTCGCCTTCTCGCCGCTCGTCGGCTGGGCCGCCGACCGCTTCGGCAGGTCGGCCGTCCTGGTCACCGGGGGAGTGGTCCTGCTGGTGTCGCTCGTGCTGTGCGGCCTGTCCCCGCAGGGCACGTCGTGGCAGATCTTCGCGGGGTTGTTCCTCCTCGGCCTCGGCTGGTCCTGCGCGACGGTCGCCGCGTCCACGGTCATCGCCGACCGCACGCCCATCGACGCGCGCACCGACGTGCAGGGCACCTCCGACATGGCGATGGCGCTCACCGCCGCGGGGGGAGGTGCCCTCGCCGGGGTCATCGTCGGCGAGCTGGGCTACCCCGCGCTGGCGACGTTCGCTGCCCTGCTGGCGGGGGCGGTCGTGGTCGCCGGAGCGGTCACCCGCCGGCACTCCTGAGCTGCTCCTCGCACCCGGGGAGGTTCGGGCCTCGACACGCCGGTGCCGGAGCGCGCGTCGAACACCTGTTCGGGCTACTGTGCATCCACAGGTACGACGAGGGGCGAGGTTGTCCACAGCGTTCGACCGTCCTGATCAGGGACTGTCGGTGGCTCGCCCTAGCGTCGCAGACGTACCCCTCACGACACGACGACAAGACAGGACACTGCAATGGCTGGTGCAGACCGCGAGAAGGCCCTGGACGCCGCGCTCGCACAGGTGGAGAAGCAGTTCGGCAAGGGCTCGGTCATGCGACTGGGCGACGAGACGCGTGCGCCGCTCGAGGTGATCCCCACGGGGTCGATCGCCCTTGACGTGGCCCTCGGGCTGGGCGGCCTGCCGCGTGGTCGTGTCGTCGAGATCTATGGTCCGGAGTCCTCCGGCAAGACGACGGTCGCCCTCCACGCGGTGGCCAGCGCCCAGGCGGCCGGCGGCATCGTCGCCTTCATCGACGCCGAGCACGCGCTCGACCCCGACTACGCGAAGAACCTCGGCGTCGACACCGACGCCCTCCTGGTCTCCCAGCCCGACTCCGGTGAGCAGGCGCTCGAGATCGCCGACATGCTGATCCGCTCCGGCGCCCTGTCGCTGATCGTCATCGACTCCGTGGCGGCCCTGGTGCCCCGCGCCGAGATCGAGGGCGAGATGGGCGACAGCCACGTCGGCCTCCAGGCCCGACTGATGAGCCAGGCGCTGCGCAAGATGACCGGTGCCCTCAACAACTCCGGCACGACCGCGATCTTCATCAACCAGCTGCGCGAGAAGATCGGCGTGATGTTCGGCTCGCCCGAGACCACGACCGGTGGTCGCGCGCTGAAGTTCTACTCCTCGGTGCGCCTCGACGTGCGTCGCATCGAGACGCTCAAGGACGGCACCGACATGGTCGGCAACCGCACCCGCGTCAAGGTCGTGAAGAACAAGGTGGCCCCGCCGTTCAAGCAGGCCGAGTTCGACATCATGTACGGCAAGGGCATCAGCCGCGAGGGTGGCCTGATCGACGTCGGCGTCGAGGCGGGCATCATCCGCAAGGCCGGCGCCTGGTACACCTACGAGGGCGACCAGCTCGGCCAGGGCAAGGAGAACTCGCGCAACTTCCTCAAGGACAACCCCGACCTCGCCAACGAGATCGAGAAGCTGATCCTGGAGAAGCTGGGCGTCATTCCCGCCGTCGACAAGCCCGCCGACGACCTGACCGACGAGCCCATCGGGGTCAATGACTTCTGACCGCACAGCCACCCTCGAGGAACGAGAGGGCGGCGTGGGTGCGGGCAGGTCGAGCAAGCGATCGAGTGAGCCTGCGAGGTCGATGATGCGTGTCGAGACCCGCCGATGAGCGACGAGAACCGTCCCGCGCCCGACTGGGTCGGCGACGTCGGGCTCGGAGTCAAGGCGTGGATGCCGACCCCATCCACGCCGGTCGAACCTCGTCCGGCCCGCCCCCGCGACGGGCGCGGCGGCGACGGTCGCCGCGAGGGCGGCAAGGGGGGCCGCAAGGGTGGCCGCAAGGGTGGCCGCAAGGCGACCCGCACCTGGGAGGAGCGCGAGGCAGCCAGGCTCGCCCGGGAGGAGGCTGCGGCCGCTGAGCTCGAGGCCGATCCCGAGGCCGTCGCCCGCAAGATCCTGCTCGACACCCTCACCGGGCAGGCACGCTCGCGCAAGGAGCTGGCCGACAAGCTGGCCAAGCGCGGCGTGCCCGACGAGCTCGCCGGCGAGCTGCTCGACCGCTTCACCGAGGTCGGCCTGATCGACGACGCCGCCTACGCCCGGCAGTGGGTCGAGAGCCGGCACCGCAGCCGGGGGCTGGCCCCCCGGGCGCTGGCGCAGGAGCTGCGTCGCAAGGGCATCGACGACGAGGACTCCAAGACCGCGCTGGAGCAGATCGACGAGTCCGACCAGCGCGCCGCAGCCCGCGCGCTCGTCGACAAGAAGCTGCGCTCCATGCGCGGCCTCGACCACCAGGTCGCCACCCGCCGCCTCGCTGGGCTGCTGGCCCGCAAGGGCTACGCCGCCGGCCTCGCGTTCTCGGTCGTCCGCGAGGCGCTCGGCGAGGCGGAGGACGACGAGCCGCACCCCGACTTCTGAGTTCCGTCTCGTGAGGGGCCGATCGTTCGCCGCCCGCTGCGTCATACGGACTCGCACCCATCGGTTCCGGTCCGCATGACGCTCCGGGCGGGATCGTCAGACCGGCCCGGTCTTCCGGCGAGCTCCGGGCTCTGGTGGGATGGTCCCGTGAGCAGCGAGCGCGAGGTCCTCACGTACGACCTCTTCGGCACGGCCACCCGCGAGCTGGCGCAGGAGGTGGCCGACTCCGGTTTCCGCCCCGACATCATCCTGGCGATCGCCCGAGGCGGGCTCGCCCTCGGCATGGGGCTGGGCTACGCCCTCGCGGTGAAGAACATCTCGGTGGTCAACGTCGAGTTCTACACCGGCGTCGACCAGCGCCTCGACGTCCCGATCATGCTTCCGCCGACGCCGGCGGCCATCGACCTGTCCGGCCTCAAGGTGCTCGTCGCCGACGACGTCGCCGACACCGGTCGCACCCTCGAGCTCGTCCACGCGTTCTGCGAGGGCCACGTCGCCGAGGCCCGCACGGTGGTGATCTACGAGAAGCCCCAGTCGGTCATCAAGCCCGACTACTCCTGGCGGAGCACCGAGCAGTGGATCGACTTCCCGTGGTCGGTGCTCCCGCCCGTCGTCGACCCGGACGCCCTCGCGCACTGACGTGCCCGGGAGCGGCGCGACGGTCGCCCGCCCCGTCGTCGTACGCCACAAAGACCGGGAGCTGACCGGCACCCTGCTGCCCGGGGAGCCGTGGGCAGCGGCCGCGGCCCGCATCGCCGCGCCGGTCGACGCCGAACCGGTCGCCCACGACCTCTCGGGCGAGACCCTGCGTTTCGACGTCGGGCCCGACCGGGCTGTCTACCTGCGGGCGATGACCCACAGCGACCTCCCGGCACTGACCCGCTGGTTGCAGGCGCCGCACGTCCAGCGGTGGTGGCACAACGACGGTGACCCCACCACGGACCGCGTGACGGCGACGTACGGCCCCCGCGTCGACGGCAGCACCCCGACGCGCATGTGGGTGGTGGAGGTCAACGGCCGGTCGGTCGGGTTCGTCCAGGACTACCGGATCCGCGACTACCCCGGGTTCGCACTCCTCACGCCCGACCCGGACGCCGTCGGCCTCGACTACGCCATCGGGGAGCCCGGGTGGGCGGGACGCGGTCTGGGTGTCCGCCTGCTGTGGGCGTGGATGCAGGACGCGCACCGCCGCTTCCCCGACGCCACGTCCTACTTCGCCGCGCCCCACCACGCCAACGCGGCGTCGCTGCGGATCCTGGACAAGGCCGGGTTCACCCGGGGGACCTGGTTCGACGAGCCGCAGCGGGACGGCACGACCGCGACGGTCGTCGGCTGCACCCTCGACGTGCGCCGCGTCCTCGGCCCGGCAGCACCACGCCGTGCGCCATGATGTGCCCATGACGGACGACATCGCCGCCCACCTGCGCCTGCCCGCGGGACCGGTCGACCTGACCGCGATCGAGACCGACGCCGCCCCCGGCTTCGACGGCGAGAAGAGCGACGGCAAGGCGGCGCTCGCCGGGATGGGTGCCGAGCTCGCCGACCTGCAGGAGCGGCTCTGGGCCGAGCGCACCGTCGGGTCCGAGCGCCGCGTCCTGCTGGTGCTGCAGGGCATGGACACGAGCGGGAAGGGCGGCGTGCTCCGCCACACGATCGGCCTCGTGGACCCCCAGGGCGTGAGGATCACCAGCTTCAAGGCGCCCACCGAGGAGGAGAAGAAGCACGACTTCCTCTGGCGCATCGAGAAGGGCCTGCCGCAGGCCGGCTACATCGGGGTGTTCGACCGCTCGCACTACGAGGACGTCCTGATCGCCCGGGTCCGGAACTTCGCCGACGCCGACGAGCTCGAGCGGCGCTACGACGCGATCAACGACTTCGAGGCCCGGCTCGCCGACGAGGGGTTCTCGATCATCAAGTGCATGCTCCACATCAGCGCCGACGAGCAGAAGGCCCGGCTCGCCGAGCGGCTGGCCAACCCCGAGAAGCACTGGAAGTACAACCCCGGTGACCTCGACGAGCGCGCGCTGTGGCCCGCTTACCGCGACGCCTACGAGATCGCCCTCGAGCGCACCAGCACGGACGCCGCGCCGTGGCACGTGGTCCCGTCCGACAAGAAGTGGTTCCGCAACCTCGCCGTCGGCCAGCTCCTGCTCGACACCCTCCGGGGCCTCGACCTGCAGTGGCCGGCCGCCGACTTCGACGTGGCCGCCGAGACGGAGCGCCTGGCCGCGGAGACGCCGGTCCAGTGAGCCCCACCGGTCTTCCCAGCGTCACCGTCACCCGCTACGTCACCCCCCTCCGCGAGGGCGGCAGCCTGCCCGGCGTGGTCGAGGGCGACGACCTCGGCACCTACGTCTGCAAGTTCCGCGGCGCCGGTCAGGGCGCCAAGGTCCTCGTCGCCGAGGTGGTCGTGAGCGCCCTCGCCACCCGCCTCGGCCTGCGCACCCCGCGCCTCGTCGTCCTCGACCTCGACCCGGAGCTCGCGCGCTACGAGGCCGACGAGGAGGTGCAGGACCTGCTCAACGCGAGCGTGGGTCCCAACCTCGGCATCGACTTCCTCCCCGGCTCGTTCGGCGTCGACGGGCAGGTGAGCGCGGCCGACGACGAGGGTGCGCGCGTGCTGTGGCTCGACGCGTTCACCGCCAACGTCGACCGGTCCTGGCGCAACCCCAACCTGTTGCTCTGGCACGGCGACCTCTGGGTCATCGACCACGGCGCGTCGCTCTACTTCCACCACGGCTGGCGAACCGGCGTCACGGCCCCGGAGAAGTTCGCTGCACAGGCGTGGGACGTCGGCGGCCACGTCTTCGAGGAGTGCGCGCACCGCGCACGAGAGCTCGACGAGGAGATCGCGGCCAGGTTGAACCGCGACGTCTTCGTGGCGGTGCTCGCCCAGGTCCCCGACGTCTGGCTCGAGCCGGTGCCCGGCGCGGAGACGCCCGACGCGCTGCGCACGGCGTACGTCGACTTCCTCGACGCCCGCCTCGGCACCCGCCAGTGGCTCCCGGAGGGGTCGCGATGACCGCCGCCCGGCTGGCCTACCAGTACGTCGTGCTCCGCTGCGTGCCGCGGCCCGAGCGCGAGGAGTTCGTCAACGTCGGCGTGGTGCTGCACTGCCAGGCCGCCGACTTCCTCGACGCGACGTGGTCGGTCGACGCCGAGCGCCTCCGCGCGCTCCATCCCGACGTCGACGTCGACCAGGTGTGCGACGCCCTCACCTTCACCGACTGGGTGTGCCGCGGCGACGAGCGCGGGGGCGAGGCGGCACGGCAGTCGCTCGGACAGCGGTTCGGCTTCCTCAAGGCCCCGCGCAGCACCGTGCTCCAGCCCGGCCCTGTGCACGGCGGGCTGACCGGCGACCCGGCGCGGCAGCTGGAGCACCTCCGCGAGCGGCTCGTGGGCTGAGCCGATGACGTACGTCGGCGCCGTGCGGGCCGCCCTCGCCGGGACCGGCGACCCCGAGCGCGCGGCGCAGCAGCAGGCCTACATGAAGTCCGACCTGCCCTACGTCGGCCTCGGCTCCCCGGCGCTCAAGGCGCTGCTGCGGCCCCTGCTGGTCGAGCACCGCTTCGTCGACCAGGCCCAGTGGGAGGCGGCCGTGCTCGAGCTGTGGGAGGACGCCGAGCATCGCGAGGAGTGGTACGCCGCGATCGCCCTGCTGCGGCACCGGTCCTACCGGGCATGGCTCGACCCCGACCTGCTGCCGTTGCTCGAGCAGCTCGTGCGCACCGGCGCCTGGTGGGACGTCGTGGACGAGGTCGCGGCCCACCCCGTGGGGCAGGTCCTCCTCGACCACCGGTCGCCCGCCACGCCGGTCATCGACCGGTGGTCGGTGGACCCCGACAGCCTGTGGGTCCGGCGTACGGCCATGCTGGCGCAGCTGCGTCACCGCGAGCAGACCGACACCGACCAGGACCCACGCCGATCGACTCAGTGGGCTCTCACGTCGTGAGGCCCTCAAGCATCAGACCGGGACGAGCTCGACCGCGCCCACGGCGTAGCGGGCCAGGATCGCGCGGGCGACCGCGGGGTGCGCCCCGAGCGGGTCGGAGACCGCCACCGCACCAGCCTCGACGGCCAGCTCGGTGGCCCGGTCGGGCAGCCGGCCGGGCGCGAGGAAGAACGACGCCACGGCGATGTGGCGCTTGCCCTCCGCGCGGAAGGCGCGCACGGCCTCGCCGGCGGCCGGGGGAGCGGCCGACGCGAAGGCCGCCGTGACGGGCAGCCGGTGCCGTGCGCCCCACGTGCGGGCGATGCGGGCGACCGCCTGGTTGGCGAGCGGGTCGGACGACCCGGCGGCAGCGAGCACCAGCGCGTCGAGCTCACGCACCCTGGCCGCCTTGAGCGCCTCGCGCAGGCGGACGTCGAGCACCTCGAGGAAGGCGGCCTCCATGCCGAGGATCCGGCTGGCCTGGATGCGGACGCCCTCGTGGCGGGCCATGGCGGCGGCGATCGCCTCCGGCACGTCGACCTTCGCGTGGTAGGCCTCCGTGAGCAGCAGCGGGACGACGACGATCTCCTCGTGACCTGCCTTCACCAGGCGGTCGACGACCGTGTCGAAGCTCGGCTTGGAGAGGTCGAGGAAGGCCGTCTCGATCTTGAGGTCGGGGCGCATCGCCTTGACCTCGGCGACGAGCGCCTTGATCGTCGCGGCCGAACGCGGGTCCCGGCTTCCGTGGGCCAGGGCAACCAGAGCAGGAGCAGCCATCAGGGGTGCCTCCGATCGTGTGTGGTGCGGTGGTGGTTCAGGTGGGGGTGCTGCGGGGCGACGGCGCTGTCGCTCCGGTGAAACGAAGTCGTGGGGGGCTTAGGCATGGATGCCGCACTCGGTCTTCGAGGTGCCGGCCCAGCGCCCGCTGCGCGGGTCGTCACCGGGGGCGACGCGGCGCGTGCAGGGCCAGCAGCCGATGCTGGGGTAGCCGTCGTGGACGAGGGGGTTCACCAGCACGCCGTTGTCGAGGATGTACTGGTCGACCTGCTCGTCGCTCCACCGGGCGAGCGGCGAGACCTTGACCTTGCCCTTGCGGGCGTCCCAGCCGACGACCGGCGCGATGACCCGGTTGTGGGTCTCGGCGCGGCGCAGGCCGGTGGCCCAGGCGTCGTACTCCGCCAGCGTGTCGGCGAGCGGCTTGACCTTGCGCAGGGCGCAGCAGAGGTCGGGGTCGGTCTTGTAGAGGTCCTTGCCGTACTGCTCGTCCTGCTCGGCGACGGTGAGCGGCGTGCTCACCGTGCGCAGGTTGACCGGCAGGGTCGCCTCGACGGCGTCGCGGGTCCCGATGGTCTCGATGAAGTGGTAGCCGGTGTCGAGGAACACGACGTCGATGCCGGGGGCGACCTTCGAGGCGAGGTGGGCGAGCACGGCGTCGCCCATCGAGGACGTGATCGCGAACCGGTCGCCGAACGTCGCGACGGCCCACTCGATGATCACCTCGGCGGGGGCCAGCTCGAGCTCGGCGCCCACGTGGGAGACGAGCTCGCGGAGCTCCTCGGGTGTACGTCCCTCGGTGTGGGTGCCCTTGAAGTCGCGGGCGGCGCGGGTGGAGAGGCTCATGGTGCGCCTCCCTGGACGGCGGGGTCCGTGCCGGGGTGGGGGATCATCCCGGTCATCTGCACGGTGAAGCTGCGCAGGCACGAGCGGCACTCCCAGGCACCCGCACCCTCGCGGGGGAACAGGTTCTCGTCCCCGCAGTAGGGGCAGTGGAAGGGCTGTGCTCTCTCAGACATGGGCTCGCTCGGACATCAGACCGCCACCGGCTCCCCGCGCAGCAGGACCTCGTCGGCACGGGCCACCCAGGCGGCGAACCGCTCGCCCTCGGTCCGGTCCTGGAGGTACGCGCTCACGACGGCCGAGACGTAGTCGTCGAGGCCGGCACTGGTGACCTTGTGGGCGCGGAGCTTGCGGCCCATGGCGGGGTTCAGGCCGAGTGCGCCGCCGAGGTGCACCTGGAAGCCCTCGACCTGGCGGCCGTCGGCGTCCATGACGAGCTGGCCCTTGAGGCCGATGTCGGCGACCTGGGTGCGCGCGCAGGCGTTGGGGCAGCCGTTGACGTTGACCGAGATGTCGGTGTCGAGGTCGGGGAAGCGCTTCTCGAGCTCGGTGACGAGCCGGCGGGAGCGCTCCTTGGTGTCGACGATCGCGAGCTTGCAGAACTCGATGCCGGTGCAGGCCATCGTGGAGCGGCGCCAGTTGCTCGGGCGGGCGGTGAGGCCGATCTTCTCGAGGTCGTCGGCGAACGCCTCGGTGTCCTCGGGCGCGACGCCGATCACCACGAGCTTCTGGTACGCCGTCAGCCGGGCGCCGCGGGCGTCGTAGCGCTCGACGAGGTCGCCCAGTGCACTCAGCGTGGTGCCGTCGATGCGGCCCACGACGGGGGCGGCGCCGACGTAGAATCGGCCGTCCTTCTGCTCGTGGATGCCGATGTGGTCGCCGGGGGTGACGGGCGACTCCGGGGACGGGTTGTCGACGAGCGCCTTGTGGAGGTACTCGTTCTCCAGGACCTCGCGGAACTTCTCCTTGCCCCAGTCGGCGAGCAGGAACTTCAGGCGGGCCTTCGAGCGCAGGCGGYGGTAGCCGTAGTCGCGGAAGATCCCGGCGACGCCCTCCCAGGCGTCGGCCACCTCGTCGAGGGGGATCCAGACGCCGAGCTTGTGGGCGAGCATCGGGTTGGTGGACAGGCCACCGCCGACCCAGAGGTCGAAGCCGGGGCCGTGCTCCGGGTGGACGGTGCCGACGAACGCGACGTCGTTGACCTCGGGCGCGACGTCGTGGCTCGGGTGGCCGGTCAGCGCGGTCTTGAACTTGCGCGGCAGGTTGGAGAACTCCGGGTTGCCGAGGATGCGGCGCTTGATCTCGGCGAGCGCCTCGGAGCCGTCGATGATCTCGTCCTTGGCGATGCCGGCGACGGGGGAGCCGAGGAAGGGGCGCGGGCTGTCGCCGCACGCCTCGAGGGTCGTGAGGCCGACCGACTCGAGGCGCTCCCAGATCGCCGGGACGCTCTCGATCTCGATCCAGTGGTACTGGATGTTGTTGCGGTCGGTGATGTCGGCGGTGTTGCGGCCGTAGGCCGTGGAGACCTCGCCCAGCGCTCGGAGGGCGGCCGCGTCGAGGATCGCGCCGTCGGTGCGCACGCGCATCATGAAGTAGCGGTCGTCGAGCTCCTCCTCCTCGAGCTGGGCGGTCTTGCCGCCGTCGAAGCCCGGTGCGCGCTGCGTGTAGAGGCCCATCCAGCGGAAGCGACCACGCAGGTCGGCCGGGTCGATCGAGTCGAAGCCCCGGCGGGAGTAGGTGTGGAGGATGCGGTCCCGCACGTTGAGCGGGTCGTCGTCCTTCTTGGACTGCTCGTTCTTGTTGAGCGGCTCGGTGTAGCCGAGCGCCCACTGACCCTCGGCGCGCTTGGGGCGCGGGATCTCGGTGTGCTGGGCGGCCTGGGGCGTGAACCGGAGGTCAGGCATGGTCAGGAGAGTCCTGTTCGCTGAGGTGTGCCGCGCGCGACGTTGAGCGCGGAAGGGATGCAGGGGCGGCGTCAGCGATGCCAACAGGTCGCGCTGCCCACGCGCATGAGGTCGACGTGACGTCGGACCACAAGGTGTGCGTGGGTGGAAGCGGTGACCATGTCAAGAAGTCTCAGGGATTGGACACGCGTTCCACAAGACGAAATCTTGCTATTCGAGATGACACGCCACGATGTGAGACGGCGGTTGCCGCGCCCCGCCCGGTCGCAGCCCCGGGTGCGGCCCAGGTCACACCGTGGTTACGCGCGGGTACGTCGCTCGCACGATGCGATGCCCAGCCAGGTGTGCCGGTTGCCCCACCAGCACCAGCCCAGCTTCGGGGCGTGGCGACGCTCCCGGCCGTCGCGTCCGGTCCCGTTGCTGATCCACAGCGCCGGCGTGCGGGCGTCGTACGACCCGTTCGCCCGGCGCAGCCGCGAGCCGGGTGTCATGAAGCAGGCGTTGCGCTCGAGGATGTCCGGGTCCTGCAGCACCCAGTGCAGCCCCTCGACCAGC
This sequence comes from Nocardioides sp. P5_E3, assembly GCF_054049275.1. Taxonomy (NCBI): domain Bacteria; kingdom Bacillati; phylum Actinomycetota; class Actinomycetes; order Propionibacteriales; family Nocardioidaceae; genus Nocardioides; species Nocardioides sp. P5_E3. Next base: position 43,477 of record NZ_JBFUMR010000026.1, on the reverse strand, counting down.
GTCAGGGGCGAACGGCCGGCGGCCAGGACCTCCGGCACCGACTCCGCGGGCGTCCGGTTCAGGAACGAGTCGCCGCGGTCGAGCCCCACGATGACGTACGGCGCGGGCGGCAACTCGACGGTGGGGGCGAAGTCGTCGACGTCGGTCAGGTCCTCGACGACGAAGCCCGGCTTGTCGCCGAGGCGGAGCAGCGGGGCGAGCTCCGAGGCGGGCGCGGAGGTCACGAGGAGGGAGCCCGAGGGGCCGGACGCGGCGATCTCGTGCAGCAGGTCGGCCGGGATCCCGGAAAGGTCGTGGACGCCGAGACGGACGAGCCGCTCGGCCTGGTCGGGAAGGGAAGGGAGGGCCACGAGGGCTCAACGGACCGGGCTCCGACGACGTTCYCTCCGGGCGGTGTCCAGCGCCTGCGGGCCGCGGCGCGACGAGGGCCAGGGGCCTCTAGGCTGTGGGCCATGACGGACTCCCTGATCAGCAGTGCGTACTCCCAGGCCCTCGAGGTCATCGCCTCGGTCGAACCTCGCATCGCGGAAGCCACCCGCCAGGAGCTTGCCGACCAGCGGGCCTCGCTCAAGCTGATCGCGTCCGAGAACTACGCCTCACCGGCCGTCCTGATGACGATGGGCACCTGGTTCAGCGACAAGTACGCCGAGGGCACCGTCGGCCACCGCTTCTACGCAGGCTGCCAGAACGTCGACACCGTCGAGTCGCTCGCCGCCGAGCACGCCCGCGAGCTCTTCGGCGCGCCCTACGCCTACGTCCAGCCGCACTCCGGAATCGACGCCAACCTCGTCGCCTTCTGGTCGATCCTGGCCAACAAGGTCGAGTCGCCCTACCTGCAGAAGATGCAGGCGAAGAACGTCAACGAGCTCTCCGAGGCCGACTGGGAGACGCTGCGCCACGAGTTCGGCAACCAGCGCCTGCTGGGCATGTCCCTCGACGCCGGCGGCCACCTCACGCACGGCTTCCGGCCCAACATCAGCGGCAAGATGTTCCACCAGCAGCAGTACGGCACCGACCCGGAGACCGGGCTGCTCGACTACGACGCCGTCGCCGCCAAGGCCCGCGAGTTCAAGCCGCTCGTGCTCGTCGCCGGCTACTCCGCCTACCCGCGCCGGGTGAACTTCGCGAAGATGCGCGAGATCGCCGACGAGGTCGGCGCCGTGCTGATGGTGGACATGGCCCACTTCGCCGGGCTCGTCGCGGGCAAGGTGTTCACCGGCGAGGAGAACCCGGTCCCCTACGCCCACATCACCACGACCACCACCCACAAGTCGCTGCGCGGCCCGCGCGGCGGCATGGTGCTGGCGCAGGAGGAGTTCGCCGCCGACGTCGACCGCGGCTGCCCGATGGTGCTGGGTGGCCCGCTGTCGCACGTGATGGCCGCCAAGGCCGTCGCCATGGCCGAGGCCCGGACCACCGAGTTCCAGGACTACGCCCAGCGCATCGCCGACAACGCCAAGTCGCTCGCCGACGGCTTCCTGACCCGCGGCGCCAACCTCGTCACCGGCGGCACCGACAACCACCTCGTCCTGCTCGACGTGTCGTCCTTCGGCCTCACCGGTCGCCAGGCGGAGTCGGCGCTGCTCGACGCCGGCGTCGTCACCAACCGCAACTCGGTCCCGTCCGACCCCAACGGCGCCTGGTACACCTCCGGCGTCCGGCTCGGCACCCCGGCGCTCACCACCCGCGGCTTCGGCCACGACGAGTTCGACACCGTGGCGGAGCTGATCGTCGACGTGCTGTCCCACACCGAGGCCGGCACGACCAAGGCCGGCGGGCCCAGCAAGGCGTCGTACGTCCTGGGCGACGGAGTCGCCGACCGGGTCACGAAGCGCTCGGCCGAGATGCTCGACAAGCACCCGCTCTACCCCGGTCTCGTCCTCAGCTGACCGGCTCGCTCCCGGGTGCCTGCGCCGGGAAACGGACGTGGGCAGGGTCGATGTTGACCTGCCAGGCGCGCCACCCCAGCCAGATCGAGACGGCGAAGTGCGCCGCGCCCACGACCACCGCGCCGACGGCGGCGACCCAGCCACCCGCGCCCGCCCGGCATCCCCGATCAGCCGTAGGCGCGCGGACAGAAGTCGCGCTCGCCGGGCGGCTCACGCGGCCACAGGCCACCCAGCGACAGCTTCCGTCCGCGCGTCTACGGCGACTGCTCGGGACAGCACGTCGCGCACCCATGCAGGCCGGAGCATGACGTCGTCCCACGTGAACCGCAGCACCGTCCAGCCGTCGGCCGAGAGCAGCGTGTAGCGACGGACGTCCTTGAGGAAGCCCTTCCGGTCGCCGTGCCACTGCCACGAGTCGCACTCGATGACGATCCGGTGCTTGCGGTCGACCAGGTCGGGACAGGCCCAGAAGTGCTCCCCGGACAGGACCAGCTGTGGGGTGACGGACAGGCCGGGCACCTGGAGGCAGATGGCGCGCATGACGGACTCGAAGGTGTTCGCGGCGCGCGCATCGGCCTGTACCCCGATGCGCCGTACCTTGGCGCTCCCTGCCCCGCGAACGGACGCCATGACCCGGCGGAGCGTCGAGATCTCCCCGTGCCGAAGGGCCGAGTCAGCGATCGCCAGCGCCTCGTCGTCCGGCAGCGAGCGCAGGCATTGGAGCAGGGTGAGCTCGCGGCTGGTGGCGATGCCTGCGACGTCGTCGGGTCCGAGGTCGGCCCGGTGCACCACCACCTCGCGCCGGCCGAGACGGGGCACGTTGCGCTTGCGCGGGAAGACGACGTGGGGGAGCGGTGGGACGGTCTTGACCTCCCACCCGTGGTGGACGGCGGCGCTGGTCAGGCCCAGGTGTCCATTGAGCCGGTGGGCCGTGGCGGCAGCCTGCTCGACGCCGGGGAGGGCGTAGCGGCCGTGTCCGACCCGTCGGAGGGACCCCTGTGCCACCGCCCGATCGACGTCGGCGCGCGAGGTCGCCCGGATCAGGTCGGCCCGGGTGGCCAGGCCTCCTGACCGTTCGATCACGGTGATGACGTCCACCGGTCCAGCATGGACGGACTGCGGATGAGCGCGCTGAGCTCATCCACAGCCGTAGACGCGCAGACACAACCCGCCCCGGCAGCAGTGGCTCAGGCGGAGCAACAACCGTGGGACGGACTTCTGTCCGCGCGCCTACGAGGAGTGCAGGAGGGAGGAGTAGAGGTCGAGGGTGCGGGTCGCGATCGAGCCCCAGCTGAAGGACTCCTCGGCCCGCCGGCGCCCGGCCTCGCCGTAGGCACGGGCGCGGTCGGGGTCGCTGACGGCGTCGGTCAGGGTGGCGGCGAGGTCGGCGACGTAGCGCTCGGGGTCGAGCGGGGTGCCGGTGCCGTCGGTGGCCTGCTCGATGGGGACCAGCCAGCCCGTCTCGCCGTCGACGACGACCTCGGGGATGCCGCCGGTGGCGGTGGCGACGACGGCGGTCTCGCAGGCCATCGCCTCGAGGTTGACGATGCCGAGCGGCTCGTAGATCGAGGGGCAGGCGAACACGGTGGCGGCGGTCAGCAGGGCGACGACGTCGGGGCGGGGCAGCATCTCGGCGATCCACACGACCCCGGACCGCGTCGCGGCGAGGTCCTCGACGAGGCCGCGCACCTCGGCCTCGATCTCGGGGGTGTCGGGTGCGCCGGCGCACAGCACGAGCTGGACCTCGGGCGGCAGCGCGGCGGCGGCACGCAGGAAGAGCGGCAGGCCCTTCTGGCGGGTGATCCGGCCGACGAAGATCACGCTGGGCCGGTCGGGGTCCACGCCGAGCTCGCGGACGCGGTCAGGGTTGGGCACGGGCGCCCACTCGGTGGTGTCGATGCCGTTGTGCACGACGTGCACCCGCGCGGGGTCGACCGACGGATAGCTCCGCAGCACGTCGTCGCGCATCGCTGCGCTGACCGCGACGATGCCGGCGGCGCCCTCGTACGCCGTGCGCTCCGCCCAGCTCGACAGGGCGTAGCCGCCACCGAGCTGCTCGGCCTTCCACGGCCGCATCGGCTCGAGCGAGTGGGCGCTGACGACGTGGGGGATGCCGTGCATCAGCCCGGCGWGGTGGCCGGCCATGTTGGCGTACCAGGTGTGCGAGTGGACGAGGTCGGCGCCGGCGCAGTCGTCGACCATCGCGAGGTCGACGCCCAGCGTGCGGATGGCCGGGTTGGCTCCGGCCAGGGACTCCGGCTCGGCGTACGCCGTCGTGCCGGGCTCCGAGCGGGTCGCCCCGAAGCAGCGCACCCGCGCGTCGATGTCGGGCTGGACCCGGAGCGCGCGGACCAGCTCGGCGACATGGACGCCGGCGCCGCCGTAGACCTCCGGTGGGTACTCCTTGCTGAGGACGTCGATGCGCATGCGCCGAACCTAGCCGCAAAACATGGACCCGAGGGAGGTCGACCGCGCCCCTGCGGACGGCTAGTTTCATCGCATGGCCATCACGCCCCCGCGCAAGAAGGTCCTCGCCGTCGTCCTCGCCGGAGGCGAGGGCAAGAGGCTGATGCCGTTGACGGCCGACCGGGCCAAGCCCGCGGTGCCGTTCGGCGGGATCTACCGGCTCATCGACTTCGCGCTGTCCAACGTCGTCAACTCCGGCTACCTCAAGGTCGTCGTGCTGACGCAGTACAAGTCGCACAGCCTGGACCGCCACGTCACGACGACCTGGCGCATGTCCAACCTGCTGGGCAACTACGTCACGCCGGTGCCGGCGCAGCAGCGCGTTGGCAAGCGGTGGTACCTCGGCAGCGCCGACGCGATCTACCAGTCGCTCAACCTGCTCACCGACGAGCAGCCCGACATCGTCGTCGTGGTGGGTGCCGACCACGTCTACCGGATGGACTTCTCGCAGATGGTGGCCGACCACGTCGAGTCGGGAGCCGGCTGCACGGTCGCCGCCATCCGCCAGCCGATCAGCCTGGCCGACCAGTTCGGCGTGATCGACGTGGACCCCGGCAACCCGCAGACGATCCGCGCGTTCCTCGAGAAGCCGACCGACCCGGTCGGGCTGCCGGACTCTCCGGACGAGGTGCTGGCCAGCATGGGCAACTACGTCTTCACCGCCGACGCGCTGCGCGACGCCGTCACCCGCGATGCCGATCGCGAGCAGTCCAAGCACGACATGGGCGGCGACATCGTGCCGTGGTTCGTCGACAAGTCGGAGTCGGCCGTCTACGACTACAAGGACAACGAGGTACCCGGCTCGACCGACCGCGACCGCGGCTACTGGCGCGACGTCGGCACGATGAGGTCGTACTACGACGCCCACCTCGACCTGGTCTCGCCGCTGCCGGTCTTCAACCTCTACAACAAGGCCTGGCCGATCTACACCAGCTACGGACCGCACCCGCCCGCCAAGCTCGTCGAGGGCGCGAGCGGCGCGGGGGTCTCGACGTTCAACTCCATCCTCTCGCCCGGCGTCGTCGTCAGCGGTGGCACCGTCAACCAGTCGGTGCTCTCGCCGGCGGTCTGGGTCAAGGACGGTGCGGAGGTCTCCGACTCGGTGCTGATGGACGGCGTGCACATCGGTGAGGGCGCGATCGTGCGCAACGCCATCATCGACAAGGGCGTCGTCGTCCCGCCCGGCGTGCAGATCGGAGTCGACCAGGAGGCCGACCGCGCGCGCGGCTTCGTCGTCGACGAGGGACTCACCGTCCTCGCCAAGCAGCAGCCGGTCCCCGAGGGGTAGCCGGACTAGCTGGCTGGCAGAGCGTCGCGCTGCGCGACGAGGAAGGCCGTCTCGACCTCGTTGCGGCAGGCCGCGATCGCCTGGTCGTACGCCGCCCGCGCGGCGTCGACGTCACCCGCGCGGGACAGCAGCTCGGCCCGCACCGCGGCGGGCCGGTGGCTCTGCGGGACCTCCAGCCCCTCGAGCGCGTCGAGGCCGGCGACCGGTCCGTGCTGCTCGGCGACCGCGACGGCTCGGGCCAGCCGGGCCGACGGGGTGGGTGCCACCCGCAGCAGGACGTCGTACAGCCCCACGACGCGGTCCCAGCGAGTCTCCTGGGCCGATGGCGCGGTGGCGTGCTCGGCGGCGATCCGCGCCTGCAGGACGTAGGACGCCGCCAGCGGGGTCAGCGGCCCGGCGAGGTGCGGCCGGGCGAGCAGCCGGGTCGCCTCCGCGATCTCGTCGTGGTGCCACCGGGTGCGGTCCTGGTCGACGAGGAGCACCAGTCGCCCCTCACCCACGCGGGCGTCGCGTCGGGAGTGTTGCAGCAGCATCAGCGCGAGCAGCGCGACGAGCGCCGGCTCGTCCGGACGCAGGCCGAGCACCACGCGCACGAGCCGGATCGCTTCCCCGGACTGGTCGGCGCGCAGCAGGTCGGGGCCGGTGCCGGGGGAGTAGCCGGCGGTGAAGGTGAGGTAGGCGGTCTGCGCCACGACCTCGAGGCGTTCGGGCAGCACGCCGGCGTCGGGCACGGCGAACGGGATGCCGGCCCCGACGATGCGCTTCTTGGCGCGCGTGATCCGCGCGGCCATCGTCGGCTCGGGCACGAGGAACAGCCGGGCGATGTCGGCCGTCGGCACGCCGAGGACCAGCCGCAGGCTCAGCGCGCTGGCTGCCTCCGGTGCCAGCGCCGGGTGGGCGCACATGAGCACCAGGCGCAGCACGTCGTCCTCGACCAGGCTGCCGGCGTCGGCCATGGTGCGGACTCCTTCCTGGTGCTGCTCGGCGTCGAGGAGCAGCAGCGGCTCCTTGCGTCGGGCCACCTCCTCGGTCCGGAGTCGGTCGAGCACCCGTCGTCGCGCCGCGGTCATCAGCCACGCCGGTGGGTTGGCGGGCACGCCGTCGGCTGGCCAGGTGCGGCTCGCCGCCTCGACGGCGTCCCCCAGCGCGTCCTCGACGAGGTCGAGGCGCCGGAACTGCGCGAGGAGCAGGGCCACGAGGCGGCCCCACTCCTCACGCACGACCTGCTCCAGGTCTCCCGAGGCGTCGCCCACGGGCTCGCTCAGAGCTCCACGTCCACCGTCGGGTGGATCTGGATGTCGTACGGCGGCAGCACCCGCAGCAGCTCCACGACGACGTCCAGGTCGGGGGCCTCGAGCAGGTAGAACCCGCCCATCCCCTCGATGACCTCGGCGTAGGGCCCGTCGGTCAGGTAGACCCTGCCGTCGGTCGTGCGCATCACCGTGGCATCGGAAGGGCCGCTCAACGCCTCGCCGGCGAGGATCCGGACACCGTCGCGCGTGTCGCAGGCCTCGCCGAATGCACCGAACTTCGCCATCGCCGCCCCCTGCTCCTCCTCCGTCTGCTCGGACCACGGCTTCTCCGCCCCGTCCCCGATCAGCAGCACCAAGTACTTCATGACGTGCCCTCCTCGCTCGTGCAGTCGGTCATGACCCTCTCCTCATTCCGCCAGCCGGCGCAGCTCGATGTGCTCGCCGCGCGCGGCGAACCGCTCGCACGCCGCTCGCAGCGCGTCCCCGTCCTCCGAGTCGACGAGGTAGAACCCGACCACCTGCTCCGCGGTCTCGCTGAACGGCCCGTCGGTCACCAGTGCGCCACCCGCGCCGTCGGGGCGCATCGACGTCGCCTGCGCCGAGGGCTCGAGCGGGCTGACGGTCACGAGGGTGTGCCCCTCGGCCTCCRGGTCACGCTGGAACTCCTGGTGGGAGCGGTGTCCCTTCTCGTGCTCCTCGGGCGGCAGGTCGGCCCAGTCGGCCTCGGGGGCGGGCAGCAGGATCAGGTAGCGGCTCATCGCCGGTGGCTCCTTCGTGTCGCGGACCACAGGGTTGCGGCCTCACCACTCTGACGGACCGGCCCGGCCCGGATCGACAGCCGACACGGCACTTTCTCGGGCGATCTCCGGACATCTCGGGCCACGGACGCGTCGGGGGTCTTGCCCAACCCACGGCATGACCCGCCAAGATGGGCCCATGGCCACCCACGAGAGAGCCGGACAGCCCGCCCGCACCGAGGACCTGGTGGACGTCTCCCACCTCGTGACGGCCTACTTCGACCTCGAGCCCGATCCCGATGACGTCTCCCAGCAGGTCGCCTTCGGCACGAGCGGCCACCGTGGCACCTCGCTCACCACCTCCTTCAACGAGGTGCACATCGCCGCGACCACCCAGGCGATCTGTGACTACCGCAGGGAGCAGGGCTACGACGGCCCGCTGTTCGTCGGTCGCGACACCCACGCCCTGTCCGAGCCCGCGTGGGCCACGGCGCTGGAGGTGCTGGTCGCCAACGACGTCACGGTGCTGGTCGACGACCGCGACGGCTTCACCCCGACCCCTGCGGTCAGCCACGCGATCCTGCGGGCCAACCAAGGACGTACGACCGGTGCCGGGCTCGCCGACGGCATCGTCGTCACGCCCTCTCACAACCCGCCCCAGGACGGCGGGTTCAAGTACAACCCGCCCCACGGCGGCCCGGCCGACTCCGACGCCACCAGCGTGATCGCGGCCCGCGCCAACGAGCTGATCCGCGGCAACATCGCGGGTGTCCGCCGGGTGTCGTTCGCCAAGGCGCGCGCCGAGGTCGGGTCCTACGACTTCCTCGGCACCTACGTCGACGACCTGCCGTCGGTGCTCGACCTCGACGCGATCCGCGACGCCGGGGTGCGGATCGGCGCCGACCCGCTGGGCGGTGCGAGCGTCGCCTACTGGGGCGAGATCGCCGAGCGGCACCGACTCGACCTGACGGTCGTCAACCCGCTGGTCGACCCGACGTGGCGGTTCATGACGCTCGACTGGGACGGCAAGATCCGCATGGACTGCTCCTCGCCCTACGCCATGGCGTCGCTGGTGAGCCGCAAGGACGAGTACGCCATCGCGACCGGCAACGACGCCGACGCCGACCGGCACGGCATCGTCACCCCTGACGCCGGCCTGATGAACCCCAACCACTTCCTCGCCGTCGCCATCGCCCACCTGTTCGGCGGGGCGCGCCCGGAGTGGTCCGCGGACACCCGCATCGGCAAGACCCTGGTGTCGAGCTCGATGATCGACCGCGTCGCCGAGTCGATCGGCAAGCCGCTGGTCGAGGTGCCGGTCGGCTTCAAGTGGTTCGTGCCCGGATTGATGGACGGTTCCTTCGGCTTCGGCGGCGAGGAGTCGGCGGGCGCCTCCTTCCTGCGGCGTGACGGCTCCACCTGGACCACGGACAAGGACGGCCTGCTGCTCGCCCTGCTGGCCAGCGAGATCCTCGGTTCGACCGGGCGGACGCCCAGCGAGCACTACGCCGAGCTGGTCGCCCGGCACGGCGACCCGGCGTACGCCCGCATCGACGCCCCGGCCGACCGCGAGCAGAAGGCCAAGCTCGGCGCGCTGTCGCCCGACGACGTGTCGGCGACGACGCTGGCGGGGGAGGAGATCACCGGCAAGCTCACCGAGGCGCCCGGCAACGGAGCCAAGATCGGCGGGCTCAAGGTGACGACCGAGTCGGCATGGTTCGCCGCCCGCCCGAGCGGCACCGAGGACGTCTACAAGATCTACGCGGAGTCGTTCCGCGGTCCCGACCACCTCGCCCAGGTGCAGGACGAGGCGCGGGAGGTCGTCAGCGCGGCCTTGCGCTGAGGCCCTGCAGCCTCTCGAGGGACTGCTCGCCCCGCGAGGGGTGCGGCACCGTCACCGGGCCGGCCTCGATCGGCCCGCGCCCGGCCTCACCGTGCGAGCGGGCGTCGGTGGTGTCGGCGTGCTCCATCTGGCCACGGCGGAATCTCACCGCCGTGACCGCGTCGAGCCGGACCAGCGCCTGCCCGTCGCCGTCGTCGAGCACCGCGCCGTGCCCGTCGCAGCCGATCACCCGTCCCTCGAGCCAGCTACCGGCGACCAGGACGCTCACCTCGGCACCGGTGTCCTCGGCGCGCCGCAGCAGCGTCCCCACGCTGAGCATCGTGCTGGAGATCTTCGTCATCCCCCACCTCCCCACAAGGCATCACCCACACCGTGTGGGTGCGGTGAACGTAGGGCGGGCGCGGCCGTCGTACGACGGCTCGGACGAGGGTGGGCCGAGCGTGGGGCAGGACTTCGACGAACCTGCGACGAGCCTGCGGGACAGGACGCCGACTGGTGTGGACCAGTCAGCCGCCGACAGGGCCGGCCTCGATCGGGTCCCGTCGCCGGCGTCCGTGGGGCCGGGCGGACTCGTCGCCCGCCTCGCCACCGGGGTCGTCGATGTCGGCCCGCGAGAAGCTCACGGCGACGATCGAGTCGAGGCGGACGAGCACCTGCTGGGTGTTGCCGTCGTCGAGCACCACCCCGAGGCCGTCGGCGCCGACGATCCGGCCGTCGAGCCAGGTGCCCTGCACCAGCAGGCGCACGGGGGCGCCGGCGTCCTGCGCGTGGCGCAGCAGGGTGCCGACGGTGAACAACGTGCTGCCCTTGGCTGACATCACGACTCCTCTCGATCGGGGGCCAACGCTACGTGGTCGCGGCCGTCGCGAGGCGCCGTCGGTCAGGTGTGTCCTGACAGCCTCGCGCACCCGGTCAGATCCGGGGTGTCGCCCGGTCCACGACCTCGCGCAGCGACCCGCTGTCCAGCATCCCGAACGTGCCGCCGTACGACGTCCCGAACCGGCTGCCACAGAACGCGTCGGCGACCTCGGCGGGCGCGAACCGCACGAGCAGCGATCCCTGCAGGCAGGCGGCCATCCGGCCGGCCAACCGGCGCGCGCCTGCCTCGAGCCCGGCGCCCTCGCCGAGGAGGGCGAGCGTGTCGTCGACCGCCCGGTCCAGCCGACTGTCCGCCCCGCGGGCGGCGCCGACCTCGGTGATCCAGGCCTGCAGCACCTCCGGTTCGCGGCCCAGCGCGCGCAGCACGTCGAGGGCGTTGACGTTGCCCGACCCCTCCCAGATCGAGTTGAGGGGCGACTCGCGGAACATCAGCGGGAGCCCGGAGTCCTCGACGTAGCCGTTTCCGCCGAGGCACTCCAGCGCCTCGGCGACCATCGCCGGGGTGCGCTTGCACACCCAGAACTTCGCGAGCGGCAGCGCGATACGGCGCAGCGCCGCCTCGTGCGGGTCACCGGGCCGGTCCACGGCGGCGGCGAGGCGCATCGCCAGGGCCGTCGCGGCCTCCGACTCCACCGCCAGGTCGGCGACGACGTTCTGCATGAGCGGCTTGTCGACCAGCAGGCCGCCGAACGCCGAGCGGTGGGCGACGTGCCACGACGCCTCGGCCAGCGCGTGGCGCATCAGCGCCGCCGAGCCGAGGACGCAGTCGAGGCGGGTGGCGGCGACCATCTCGATGATCGTCCGGACGCCGCGCCCCTCGTCACCTAGGCGCTGGGCGAGCGTGCCGGTGAGCTCGAGCTCGCTCGACGCGTTGGACCGGTTGCCGAGCTTGTCCTTGAGCCGCACCACGTCGATCCGGTTGCGGGTGCCGTCCTCGAGCACCCGCGGGACGACGAAGCACGTCATCCCGCCGTCGGCCTGCGCCAGCACGAGGAAGACGTCGTTCATCGGGGCCGAGGTGAACCACTTGTGCCCGTCGAGGCGGTACCACCCGTCGTCCGTCGTCGGGGTCGCGCGGGTCTGGTTGGAGCGGACGTCGGAGCCGCCCTGCTTCTCCGTCATGCCCATCCCGGCCAGCGCCCCGGTCTTGGTGGAGCGGCTGCGCACGCCGGGGTCGTAGGACCGGGCAGCCAGCAGGGGCGCCCACTCCTCGGCGACCGCCTCGTCGGCCCGCAGCGCCGGCACGGCGGCGTACGTCATCGAGATCGGACACCCGTGACCCGGCTCGGTCTGCGACCACGCGAAGAAGCCGGCCGCGCGGCGCAGGTGGGCATGCGGGTCGCCGGCCTCCTGCTGCTCCCAGGGCGCGGCCTGCAGCCCGTGGCCGACCGCTCGCTCCATGAGCCAGTGCCACGACGGGTGGAACTCCACCTCGTCGACGCGGTTGCCCCAGCGGTCGTACGGCACCAGCTCGGGGTGGTGGCGGTTGGCCAGCATGCCGTGCTCACGGGCCTCCTCGGTGCCCGCCTCGGCTCCGAGCGGGGTGAGCTCCTCGACGAGCGACGCCGACCCGTGACGGGCCAGCGCCTCGGTGAGGGCGAGGTCCGAGGTGACGACGTTGTGCCCGACGAGGGCGGGTGCCTGGTTGGTCGCGGTGCGGGCATCGACGGAGGGGCGGTCACTCATGGGGCCCACGGTAGAGCCCGCCCGGACGGGGGTGACGAGGACCACGTCGCCGGTCGAACCGCCGCGCAGGTCCGGTCCATCGGTGCGCCCTGTGGATAGCGTGGCCGACATGGTCGAGGCGCGCGAGGACACCCCCGCCCCGCGCCGGGCAGAGGTGCTGCTGCGGCGCTGGCGTGAGCACCTCTGGCGCATCATCGTCACGACCGTCGGGTCGTGCCTGCGGCACCGGGTGACCGGGCTCGCCGCCGAGGCCGCGTTCTTCGCCGTGCTGTCCGTCCCGCCGCTCATCTTCGCCCTCGCCGGCGCGGTGGGCTTCGTGAGCGAGCGGTTCACCGCGACACAGGTCGAGGACGTGAGCAACGCCGTCCTCGAGATCTCCCGCCAGGCGCTGACCGACCGGGCGGTCGACCGGATCATCGCGCCGACCCTGCAGGAGGTGCTCGACGGGGGACGCTACGACGTCATCTCGATCGGGTTCATCCTCGCCCTCTGGTCGGGCTCCCGCGCGCTCAACGTCTTCGTCGACACCATCACGATCATGCACGGCCTGGGCGGCCACCGGGGGATCGTCGCCACCCGTGCCCTCTCGTTCGTGCTCTACGCGCTGGCGATGGTGACCGGCGCCGTGAGCATCCCGCTGGTCGTCGCGGGGCCGTCGCTGGTGGACCGGGTCCTGCCGGAACGGCTCGACTTCGTCAACAGCCTGTACTGGCCGGTCGTGCTCGTGCTGTGCATCTGCTTCCTGGCTACGCTCTACCACGTGTCCGTCCCGGTGCGGACCAACTGGAGCTTCAACCTGCCCGGTGCGGTGTTCGCCCTCTTCTGCTGGATCGCCGGGTCCTACACCCTCCGCTGGGTGCTCACCGTGACCGCGGCCGAGTCGCGCTCGATCTACGGACCGCTGGCAGCACCGATCGCCGTGCTGCTGTGGCTCTACCTGCTCGCGCTCGCCGTGCTGATCGGGGCCGCCGTCAACGCCGCCTTCGACACCGTCTACCCGCAGAAGAGCACGACGCGGGCCCGGCTGGAGCTGGTGCAGCGGCTGCGCGAGCGCATCAGCGTGCGAGACTCCTGACCGTGCGTGCCGACAGCGTCCACCCCAGCGTGGGGCGGGTCTCTCTCCCGGAGACCGAGCGGTCGCCGTGGTGGGAGCTCGGGCGGCGGCTCCTCCTGGCCGCCGCGATCCTCTTCGGCACCGTCCTGCTCGTCTACCTCGACCGCGAGGGCTACAACGACAACGCCCACCCCGGTCGCGACCTGACGCTGCTCGACTCGTTCTACTACACGACCGTCACGCTCAGCACGACCGGCTACGGCGACATCGCCCCGGAGTCGGAGCAGGCCCGGCTGGTCAACGCCCTGGTGATCACGCCCCTTCGCATCGCCTTCCTGGTGCTGCTGATCGGCACCACCCTCGAGGTCCTCGCCTCGCAGGGACGCGAGATGTTCCGGGTCGCCCGGTGGAGGAAGAAGAAGATGGAGAAGCACGTCGTCGTGGTCGGCTACGGCACCAAGGGCCGCAGCGCGATCGATACCCTCGTCAGCAACGGCTACGCCCGCGAGTCGATCGTCGTCGTCGACCCTGGCCTCGTCGCGATGGAGGAGGCCAACCGCGACCAGCTCGTGGGCATCGCCGGCGACGCCACGCGGCGCGGGGTGCTGCGCCAGGCCGGTGTCGAGAAGGCGACCCACGTCATCATCACCACCGACCGCGACGACTCCAACGTGCTCGTCACCCTCACGGTGCGCCAGCTCAACCCGGACGCCTGGATCGTCGCGTCGGTGCGCGAGCACGAGAACGTGCCGCTGATGCGCCAGTCGGGCGCCAACTCGGTCATCACCTCCTCCGACGCCGTCGGCCGCCTGCTCGGCCTGTCGTCGATGTCGCCGATGCTCGGCTCGGTGATGGAGGACCTGATGACCTACGGCGAGGGACTCGAGGTCGCCGAGCGCGAGCTCCTGGTCACCGAGGTGGGCAAGCAGCCGCAGCGGCTGCCCGACCAGGTCATCGCGGTCGTGCGCGACGAGAAGGTCTACCGCTACTTCGACCCCGTGGTCTCGCTGCTGGCCCGCGGCGACAAGCTGATCGTCATCCGACCGGCCAAGGAGCTGCCGTGGGCGCCGCGACCCGGCACGCACGGCGAGGAGCTGGCCGACGAGGACGACCAGGCGTGATCCCGTGATCGCCTCGCACCACCACCGCTTCGTCTTCGTCAAGACCCGCAAGACCGCCGGAACCAGCCTCGAGATCGCGCTGTCGCGCCACTGCGGGCCGACCGACGTCGTCACCCGGATCAGTCCCGAGGACGAGGAGCTGCGCGCCGCCGCCGGGGGAGTCGGACCCCAGAACGACGACACCGAGCCCAGCTCGTACGCCCACATGGGAGCCCGGCGCGTCATCGAGGTGATCGGGCGGGACACCTGGGACGCCTACTTCACCTTCGCGGTCGAGCGGAACCCCTTCGACGTGGTCGCCTCGTCCTACCGCTACAGCGCCCGCAAGCCCACCTTCACCAAGACGTTCGCGGAGTTCGTCCGGACCCCGAAGCGGATGGAGCGGCTCGCGCTCAACGAGCGCCTCTACCGGCTCGACGGCCGCGTCGTCGTCGACCGGGTCTACCGCTACGAGGAGCTGCCGGACGCGGTCGCGGACGTCTCCGCCCGCCTCGGCATCGAGCTCGACCTGCCGCACGCGAAGCAGGGGAGCGGCCCGCACTACCGCGAGCTCTACGGCCCCGGTGACGCCGAGATCGTGGCGGCCCGCTTCGAGCGGACCATCCGTGAGTTCGGCTACGAGTTCTAGCCCTCGCCCAGCCCTCGTCAGGACGCCCGGTGGCCGAGGCGCCCGGAGATCCGGGCCGCTGCGTCCTGGAGCTGGGGCAGCAGCTCGTCCATCCTGCTGGCGGGCAGCCGCTCCGCGGGAGCGGTGACGGACAGCACCGCGGCCAGCGCGCCGTCGGCGCCACGCACGACCACCGACATGGTGTGCACCCCCTCGATGGTCTCCTCGAACGCGCGCGCGTGGCCGGTCCGACGTACCTCCTCGACCTCGCGGCGCAGCTCGTCCGCCGCGGGTGGGTTCACCGGGTCGATGTCGGTGTGCTCGCGGTCGTCGAGGACGCGCAGGATCTCCTCTGCGGGGCGTGCGGCGAGGAGCAGGCGGGCCGGCGCGCCGAACCACAGCGGCAGCGGGCGCCCGACGCTGAACCGCGCACTGAGCCGGCGCTCGGGCTCCACCTGCTCGACGTGGATCAGCCGGTCGCCGTGCCCCACGGACAGGCCCACCGTCTCGCCCACCTCGGCGGCGAGGTCGGTCATCGGCCCGATCGCGGCGGCGTGGAGGCTGAGCCCGCGCTGGTACGCCGATCCGAGCGCGAGGGTGCGCGGACCGAGGCGGTAGCGCCTGGTCGCCGGGTCCCGCACCGCGAGGTCCACGGACTCGAGCTCGACCAGGATCCGCTGGACGGCCGACTTGGACAGCCCGGTCCGCTCGGCGATGGCGCGCACGCTCGGCGGGGCGGTGTCGGCGGCGAGGAGGTCGAGGACGGCGACCGCGCGACGCAGCGTCCCGCGCTCCTCCACACGACTCGCCGGGACGGGTGACAGGTCCACGCAGGCACTCCTCGGTCAGTGGCAGGGGATGGCAGGCACTCCTTGACACGTGCCGTGAGGCACCCGAACACTGTCCGCGGTGTCCCATTACGGGGAGCACTGTCCCATTCATCGGGACATAGCGCAAGGAGATGACATGTCGCAGCCGGGCACGACGGCAACCGCCGGACCGGACTCCGTCCGGGACGAGGCCGAGATCCGACGGGTGGCGGGCGCGAGCCTGCTGGGCTCGGTCGTCGAGTGGTACGACTTCTTCCTCTACGGGACGATGGCCGCGCTGGTCTTCAACAGCCAGTTCTTCCCGACCTTCGACCCGCTGGTCGGCACCATGATCGCCTTCGCGACCTTCGCCGCCGGCTTCGTCACGCGGCCGCTCGGCGGTTTCATCTTCGGCCACTTCGGCGACCGCGTCGGGCGCAAGAAGATGCTCGTGCTGACCATGCTGATCATGGGCCTGTCGACCTTCGCCATGGGCCTGCTGCCCACCTACGCCAGCATCGGCGTCTGGGCGCCCATGCTGCTGCTCCTCCTGCGGATGCTGCAGGGCATCGGCCTGGGCGGCGAGTGGGGCGGTGCCGTCCTGCTGTGCGTCGAGCACGCACCCGACGACCGCCGCGGCTGGTTCTCGTCGTGGCCCCAGCTCGGCGTGCCGATCGGCCTGCTGACCTCCACCCTCGCGGTGACCGTGGTGACCCAGCTGCCCGAGGAGGCGTTCCAGTCGTGGGGCTGGCGCGTGCCCTTCCTCGTCTCGATCGTCCTGGTCGCGGTCGGCCTGGTGATCCGGCTCAGGATCGACGAGCCGCCGGCGTTCAAGGAGATCGAGGAGGCCGACGCCACCGCCGCGCTCCCGCTGGTCGAGGTGTTCCGCAAGTACCCCAAGGTCACCCTGCTGGCGATGGGCGCCCGGGTGAGCGAGAGCGTCACGTTCAACATCTACAACGCCTTCCTCGTCACCTACACCGTCACCGTGCTCGGTCTCGCCGCGTCGGTGGTGCTCGACGCCCTGCTGGTCGCCTCCGTCGTCGGCTTCGTCGCGATCCTGGTCGCCGGCCGCCTCTCGGACCGCTTCGGCCGGCGCCCGGTCTTCGCGACCGGCGCCGGGCTCGCCCTGGTCAGCGCCGTGCCGATCTTCGCGCTGGTCAACACCGAGAACGCCGTGCTGATCACCCTCGGCGTCGTCGTCGGCTGGGGCCTGGCCGCCTGCATCATGTTCGGCCCCGAGGGCGCGATGTTCGCCGAGGTGTTCCCCACCCGCGTGCGCTACTCCGGCATGAGCGCGGTCTACCAGATCGGCGTCATCCCGACCGGCGCCGTCGCACCGCTCATCGGCACCTCGCTGGTGAGCGCGTGGAGCGGCTCGGTGTGGCCGGTGGCGGTCTACGTGATGGCGATGGCCGCGATCTCGCTCGTCTCGGTGCTCTTCCTGCCCGAGACCCACCGCCGCGACCTGCGTGACGCGAGCGCGTACGACGCCACGCCCGACCCGGCGCTCACCGGTGCGGGGTCGCCGCGATGACGGCAACCGACGCCCGCCCCGACGTCCTGCTGGTCCTGGCCGACGACATGGGCTTCTCCGACATCGCCTCCTACGGCGGTGAGATCAGCACGCCGTCACTGGACCGCCTGGCCGCGGGCGGGGTCCGGATGACGCAGTTCTACAACACCGCCCGCTGCAGCCCGTCGCGTGCGTCGCTGATGACCGGGCTGCACCCGCACCAGGTGGGGATCGGCATCCTCAACTTCGACGACGCCCCCGACGGTTACCCGGGCAACCTCAGCGAGGAGTGCGCCACCGTGGCCGAGGTGTGCCGCGACGCCGGCTACGCCACCTACCTGTCGGGCAAGTGGCACCTCGCCGTCGACATGGACAACCCCAACCCGGCGTGGCCCACCCGGCGCGGCTTCGACCGGTTCTTCGGGACGCTCGAGGGGGCCGGATCGTTCTACCGCCCGCGCACCCTCGTGCGGCAGGAGACCAACATCGAGCACGAGGCGGAGGAGAGCGGCTGGTTCTACACCGACGCGATCTCCGACACCGCGGTGCAGTTCCTCGCCGAGCACGAGGAGGAGCGGGGTGACGACCCGTTCTTCCTCTTCCTGTCCTACACCGCGCCGCACTGGCCGCTGCACGCCCACGAGGAGGACATCGCCTCCTATGCCGGTCGCTTCGACGCGGGCTGGGACCAGCTGCGCGAGGAGCGTCTGGAGCGGCTCGTCAAGGAGGGGATCATCGACGCGACGTGGCCGCTCACGCCGCGCGACGAGCGCGTCCCGGCGTGGGAGGAGGTCGTCGACCGCGAGTGGGAGGCCTCCCGCATGGCGACGTACGCCGCCCAGGTCGACCGGATGGACCAGGGGATCGGGCGGGTCCTCGACCAGCTCGAGGCCACCGGCCGACTCGACAACACGCTCGTGGTGTTCCTCTCCGACAACGGCGGGTGCGCCGAGGAGATGCCGCCGGGGGAGGGGGCCCGCGAGTTCGTGACCGCCTTCGTGCCGCTGCAGGAGACGACGCGCGAGGGCGACCCGGTGGTGCCGGGCAACGACCCGTCGCTCCGTCCCGGGCCCGAGTCGACGTACATGTCCTACGGCCGGTCGTGGGCCAACCTCTCCAACACGCCGTTCCGCGAGTACAAGCACTGGGTGCACGAGGGCGGGATCTCCACCCCCTTCATCGCGCACTGGCCGGCGGGGCTGCCGACCGACGGCTCGCTGTGCCGGGTCCCGAGCCAGCTCGTCGACGTGCTGCCCACCATCGCCGACGCGGCCCGTGCCTGCTACCCGACGCAGCGCGACGGGCACGACGTGCCGGCCGTGGAGGGCGTGAGCCTGCTGTCCGCGCTCCGCGGCGAGCCCGACGCCGGCGAGCGCGACCTCTTCTGGGAGCACGAGGGCAACTGCGCCGTACGCCGTGGCCGCTGGAAGCTGGTCCGGAAGCACCGCGGCCCGTGGGAGCTCTACGACATCGAGGCCGACCGCACCGAGCTGGACGACCTGTCGTCGGCGCACCCGGACCTGGTGGCGACCCTCATCGACGCGTGGCAGTCCTGGGCGGACCGCTGCGGCGTCATCCCGCGCGAGAAGGTGCTCGAGCTCTACGCCGCGCGTGGCCACGGTCTCCCGGAGGAATGACTCCGGAGGGGTGAGCGCAGCGGGCGACCGGCACGGGGGTGTGGTCGCCCGCTCCTGCTCGCCCGGGAGGGAGCGGCCCTGCCGGCGTCGCCTCACAGCACGAGCCGGCAGGGCCTCGACCGAGGCCCCACGCACTCGGTCTGCTCGGGAGGTGCTCGTCAGGACCGCCTTGATACATCGGCTCACCCCTGGGGCGGGGTCGAGCGGTCGCAGGGTGACGCTACTCACGCGTTTCACGGGGCGAAGCAGAATTACATGATTGATGTTCGTCCATCGGCGTGGCGGGCTTGACTTTTCCCCCATACGATCGCTTCTCGTGCACCAGCAGTCACACGAACCCCATGCGTCACAGCGCCGATCGGCCCCCCTCCGAGGTGCCGTACGACGTGCCGTCGGCACGGCGAAGCTGCTCACCGGGGTGCTCGTCCTCCTGGTGCTCGTCATGCCGACCACCGCGGGTCGGATGAGCCTCGCGTCCTCGACCTACCTGTGCACCGGCTACCAGGGCTGTGAGGCCGCCGGCTACGGCAACGGCGGCTACCGGCAGGCGTCCGCGACGATGTACTGGCGCATGTTCGCCGGGCACAACTGCACCAACTACGTCGC
This sequence comes from Nocardioides sp. P5_E3, assembly GCF_054049275.1. NCBI lineage: Bacteria > Bacillati > Actinomycetota > Actinomycetes > Propionibacteriales > Nocardioidaceae > Nocardioides > Nocardioides sp. P5_E3. The sequence goes on along the minus strand of NZ_JBFUMR010000026.1, from coordinate 24,086 downwards.
GTACCGCCTGATCCAGTCGGGCATGCCGGACGTCCGGCCGTGGCAGGGGAGCGGCAACGCCTCGAACTGGGGCGTGGCGATGGCATCGATCACCGACCAGGTCCCCACGGTGGGGTCCATCGCCTGGTACAGGCCGAACGTGACGCCGGCGGGCTCTGCCGGCCACGTCGCCTACGTCGAGCAGGTCGTGTCCGACACGGAGATCATCGTGTCGGAGGACTACTGGGGCGGCGACTTCTACTGGCGCCGCATCACCAAGACCGGCGGTGGCTGGCCGAGCGGGTTCATCCACTTCAACGACCGCGTGGTCCAGCCCACGTCACCCCCCACCATCGCCGGGTCGCCCATGGTCGGCGCGCCGTTGGAGGTGGCAGCGGGTGCGTGGACCCCGGCGCCCACCAGCATCACGTACCGCTGGCTCGCCGACGGTGCCGAGATCCCCGGGGCCACCGGCGCCAACTACGTGCCCACGCCCGACGTCAAGGGCAAGGCCCTGACCGCCGAGGTGACCGCCCAGCTGAGCGGCTACACCCCGGGCGAGGCGGCGCTCGCCACGGCGCCCGTCGCCCCCGGAACCTTCCAGAAGGCCCAGCTGCCGGCGATCCAGGGTGCCCCGGAGGTGGGCACGACCCTCACGCTCACCCCGACGGCCTGGGCGCCGCAGCCCACGAAGGCCAAGACCCAGTGGTACGCCGACGGCGCCCCCCTGTCCGGGGCGACCGGGTCGACGCTGACCCTCAGCCGCGACCAGATCGGCAAGAAGATCAGCGCCCGCGTCATCGCCAGCGCCAAGGGCTACAAGAAGTCGAGGTCGACCGCGCCGGAGACCGCGCCCGTCCTCGCCAAGCCGGTCACGCTCGTCCTCCCGTCCCGGATCAAGGGCGCGGCCCAGGTGGCGAGCCGCCTCGTCGTGAAGCCCGGCCGCGTCCGGCAGAGCGGCGCGACGGCCAGCTACCAGTGGATCCGCGACGGCCGCCGCATCGCCAAGGCCACGCACCCCACCTACACGGTCCGTCGGGGGGACATGGGCCACGGCCTGTCCGTCGAGGTCACGTGGAACCGGCGCAACTTCCGGAACACGACCGAGACCCTCACCGTCGCATCCCCCGTCACGACCGTCCCTGAGATGCGGGTCCGGTCCGAGGCCAAGCGCGGACGCGTGGCCGTCGACATCCGCGTCAAGGCCGTGGGAGCGCCGAAGCCGACGGGTGCGATCACCGTCAGCGTCGGTGGACGGACGGTCGAGGGCCAGCTCGTCGACGGCAGGACGCGCCTCGTCGTACGTGACGTCCGGCCGGGCACGAAGCCCGTGGTCGTGCGCTACGCCGGCACCGACCTCGTGCAGGCCGCGGTCTCGCGCTCGAGCGTGACGGTGCCGAAGCGCACGTAGGTCGTGACGCCGGGGAGGTGTCAGCCGTCAGGTTGTGGTTCGGCCTCGGGTTTCTCGTCCGCGACCTGCGCATCGATCAGCGGGGCCACCCAGGACGCGCGGTCGTCGGCGTCGAGGAAGATCGCCCGCAGGAGCAGCGTCATGGGCACGGCGAGAAGCGCACCGAGCGCGCCGAGCAGGAACGTCCAGACGACGAGCGAGATGAAGGTGATCTCGGCGCTCAGGCCGACCGAGTTCCCGACGATGCGCGGCTGGATGAACGTCTGGATCGTGACGTTGAGCAGCGAGTAGGCCACGATCACCCACAGCATGGCCTCCCAGCCGCCGTCGAGCAGCGCTAGGAAGGCCGGCGGGATCACGCCGATCACGAAGCCGATGTTGGGGATGAAGTTCGTGAGGAACGAGAAGAAGCCCCAGACCAGCGGCAGCGGGACGCCCAGGAACCACAACGCTCCCGCGTCGAGCACGCCGACGATGGCGCCGAACAGGGCGGTCATGACCAAGTAGGTCTGCGAGCCCCGGACGAACTTCCCCAGCGCGGCGGTCAGCCGGGGCTTGGTGCCTCGCAGGGCCGCGACGCGCGGCGCGAAGCCGGGAACGGCGACCACGAAGAAGAACATCAGCGTGACCAGGAAGAACAGGTCGCCGACCGCTCCGAGGATGCGCGAGATCAGGTCGCCCAGGAATCCCGCGAGCTTCGACAGGTCCACCTTCGACAGGGCATCGCTCGTCGCGCTCGTGCTCAGGCCGACCTGCGCCAGGCCGTCCTCGACGTCCCCGGTGAGGTTCTTGGTCTCCGCGGCGTAGGTGGGGAGCAGGTCCGCGAACTTGATGAGGCAGACGACGAGGCCCGCGACCATGACGAGAAGGATCAGGTAGGCAGCAACGAGGGCGGCGAGCGTCGCCAGCCAGCCCGGCCAGCGGTGACGGCGCGCCCACCGGCCGACGGGCAGGACCGCGATCGTGAGCACGAGGGCCAGCACCGCCGGCGCGACGATCCCGGAAGCCGCCTTGATGCCGACGCCCATCGCGACGACGCCGGCGATCCCGAGCAGGATGACGATCGAGCGCGGCAACGCACCCGCGGTGGCACCGCCGACGTCGTCGGCGGTGCGAGGGCTGTCCGCGGGAACCAACGGCATGTGGTCACGATAGGAACGGGCGCTCCCGCGGGGGTCACCCACGGGGGGTGACGCACGTCCGACGGGGCGGCAGCCGGTCAGGGCTCGGTGGTGCGGACGGGTGCAGCGCCGTCGTACGCGATGCCCTCGCGGTGCCCGCAGTGGCGCAGCATCTCGCACAGCGCCACGTGCATGGCGTCAGCGCCGATGATCCGGTCGGTCGGGAACGGCAGGTCGGCTGGCACGACGACCATGGCCCGGTCCTGYCATCCCCCCAGCCCGCCGTGGCAACCCACGAGGCCCTCGAAGGCAGCGACCTCCTCGGTGCCCGGGTCGACGAGGCTGTTGACGTAGATGTCGGGGGCCTCGGGGCGGTGGGCGACGCGCGCGACGAACTCCGGGGCGTGGATCCCGAACGGTGCAAGAGGGTCCTCGCCCTCGATGTGGCCGTCGTCGAGCCGGTGCGAGCCGCGGTTGCCGAGTGCGATCGGTCCGTCCCGGTCCATGACGACCACGAAGCCCACGCCGGGGTGCAGGGCCAGCCCGTCGACGAGTTGGGGGAAGCGCCGGTGGAGCTCGGCGCGGTCCAGGCGGGCCTTCTCGCCCTTCACGTAGATGAGCCCCAGGTTGCCGGAGCCGAAGACGTGGAAGGTCTCAGCGCCGGTGGCACCCCGATCTGCGGACCGGGTGGAGCCGTCTCCGGGGGTCACCTGCTCGGGCTGGTTGCGGCTGCTCTTGTCCATCGCCCGGGAGGCGCTGGTCATCCCGCGTCCGCTCACGTTGCCCGCGGAGGCCAGCTCGTCGACGAGGGCCTGCGTCCGGCCCCAGCCCTCGACGCTGTCGTCGGACGCGGCCACCTCGCTGTCCGCGAGGCGCGCCACCAGCGCAGCGAGGTCCTCGCCGTAGCGGTCGGCGAAGATGGCGCCCTGGGCCTGGCCGTGGTCGGAGAGGATCACGAAGCGGTAGCGCCGGGGCGCCGCCGTCGCCACGAGCTCGAGCTGGTGGAGCACGGCGTCGACCGCCTCGAGTGCCTCCAGGCTCTCGGGGCGCAGCACGCCGGCGTGGTGGGCGATCTCGTCGTAGTCGACGTAGTCGACGTAGATCGACCGGGTGCCGCGCAGCATGTGCTGCGCCACCAGGATGGTGTTGAGGTCGCGCAGGGCGCCGTTGGTGACCGCCCTCAGCAGCGCGGTCTCCCAGGTGCGCTCGCACCGTGGTTGCACGTCGCGCCGGATCGCCCGCTTGGCCTGGAAACGGTCCCGGGTCAGCTCGGACACCGAGCGGGACAGCGCCCTGGTCAGGCCGGACGGACTCACCACGAAGTTGGCGACCGCCCGCTGGGCGAGCTCCCCGCCCCGCGCACGGCGACTCATCGTCAGCACCGCTGTGGGTGCGTCGCCGGTGAAGAGGTTGCTGATGCTGACGCCGTCGTCGACCAGCAGCCCCCGGCCGGTGGTCAGGTCGGCCTCGATGACGGCAGCGTCGGCGGGCTTGTTCGCCACCATCACCTTGTCCCTCGCCCGGTCGTACCAGCGGAAGGCAGGTATCCCGTCGATGACTCCGTGCAGGATGCCCATCTGGCTCGCCGGAGTCGTCGCGGGCAGCTTGGGAGTCCACTCCGCCATCGTGTGGCTGCCGGACCGGATCCACCGGGTCAGCGTCGGCACCGTGCCCGCCGAGACTGCCATCTGGAGCACCGGGAACGGGACCCCGTCCATCTGGACGAACAGCACGCCGTCCACCTCGGGGTCCTCGACCTCGACCCCGCGACGACGATGGGCCGACACGAGCCGTCCCACCAGCACCTGGGAGGTCCCCGCGCTCCCGATCCAGCCCAGGACCGTCCCGACCAGTCCGATGACGATGGCGACGACCAGGGCCGACCAGTAGTCGTCGAGGGTGACCATGGGCAACAGCCGGGCCGTGACCATCACGACGACGGCCTGCCCCAGGAAGGCGAGCAGGAGCACTCCCAGCCAGCCGAGCCGGACCGCCGCACCCACGAGGACCGGTTGCAGGACGATCCCGACGAGCGCCAGGACCGCGGCGAACAGGAGCGGCCCGCCCGGCGGGCCCGCGTGGAAGCCCGGCAGCGCCCAGTCGCAGATCCACACTGCGGGGACCGTGACCAGGACGGTCATCACGTAGGCCCCGAGCTGGGCAGCCCACGGCCGCCGGAAGCTCTCGCGGGTCAGCTCACCCGCCACCTGCGCGTGGCCCGACCCGGTCTCGTGGCTCGCCATGGATCTCCTCCTGCCCGCGCCCGGCTCCGATACCAGCCGACCGCGCGCCGCGGCGCCTCACCCGAGGTGGATGAACAGCAGCTCCCGGGCTCAGAGCAGGAGCCGCAACAGCCCGTCCAGGAAAAGAGCCCCGCCGACCAGGAGGGCGAGCCACGTCCGAAGTCCTGCGGAGTGCGCGCTCAGCCACGACTGACCGCGGGCGWGGATCGCCGTGGCGCGATCGCCCGCGACGACCACGATGCCGATCGGCACCGATACCGACATGGTGGACACGGCGATGTACACCACCACGAGGGTCGCGTCGACGACGTTGCGCAGCCCCGCGTCGGTGACCGAGGCCATGGCGATGAACGTGAGCAGGAGCCGCTTGGGCCCTCCGAAACCGAGGAGTCCGGCCATGGAGGAGGACGCCGCGGGACCGACATTGCTGAGCCCGTCGAGGATCGCCGCCGCGCGACTGCTCCGCGCCTCCGGTCCTGCCGGCCCCGTGCGTCTGGTCCGGAGGCCGACCGCGAGCAGAGCCAGGCCGAGACCCAGCGTGAGCACGGCCTTGAACGTCTCGTGGGAGTCGAACCGGGTGACGGCTGCCTGGCCGACGGCGAGGCCGATGCCGCAGGCGACGACGGTCCCGAACACGAAGCCGCTCAGGAACGCGATCCCGTTCGTGCGCGGGCGCCCGCTGCGAACGACGATCAGGGTCGCGGTCAGCACGAGAAAGCTGGCCGCCGCAGCCAGAGCGTAGAAGACGACCTCCGCAGCGGCGTAGATCATCTGCGGCACCGTCCCCCGAAGTCCCCGGCCATGGCTCTTCCTTCCTCAGCGGTGTCCCACGCACCGGAAGACCGGGTGCGAGGGGTGTCGCTGACGCTGTCCCGGGGCAAGGCGGACGCTAGTGAGAGCGACGTGCGGCGCCATCACCCGAGGAGGGTGAGCAGCTCGACCAGGGTGCTCGGGTGGTGGGCGACCGACCGCGCCGGCCACCCGCGAGCTGCCCGCGGACACGGGCATGCGCGGCGACGACGGTCAAGCTCACCCTCGGAGGGTGAGGGCCGGGCAGCGGTCAGGAGAGCATCGTCGTCGGCGAGGCCACCGTCGACCCGGGCGTGGGCTCCGTGCACCGTGTGCGCGATGGAGAGGCGGACCATGACAGGCATCGGCCGTTCCCGTCGGAGCGGTCTCAGACGGATCGTCGGTGTCGTCAGCGACGGCACCGGACGTTCGCAGGACGAGGTGGTCGTGCTGGCGACGCTGGGGGCGGCCGTGATCGTGATCGTGGCCGCGCGGCGAGGCGTCGCCTGGGCCGTGGAGGCTGCGACGGACCAGGACCCCTGGCCGGCTCCACCGGCGCGGCGCCGCCTGTAGGCACCTGGTGCAAATCTGCCTCTTGAGAAGCGCCGTCGGCAGGTGCAACATTTCCTCGTGAACGGACGGAGGTCGGGCGGCGAGCTCACGGCATCGTGTCCCGCCCTGGTCGGTCGGTACACGTACCGGCCGAAGACCGACGAGTGGTGGTGGTCGGACAACATGTTCCGCATCCACGGGTTCGACCCGGGCTCGGTCGTACCCACCACCGACCTGGCGATGCGGCACATCCATCCCGACGACCTCGACAGGGCATGGGAGTCACGCGAAGCGGTCGTCGAGGAGCAGGAGCCGTTCTCGTTCCTGCATCGCCTGGTGACTGCGACCCGGGCCGAGCGGGTCGTCCTGGCGGCAGGGCACCTGGAGGACGACGACGGGGTGCCCGTGGTCAACGGGCACCTGATCGACATCACCGACGTGCGCGAGGACGCGGTGAACGTCGAGCTCGACTCCGCGGTCTCTGACTTCGTCGGGCAACGGGCGGTCATCGAGCAGGCCAAGGGTGTGCTCATGCAGCTCTACAGCGTCGACGCGGACACGGCATGGGCGCTGCTGCGAGCGTTCTCGGCCGACAGCAACCGGAAGGTGCGCGACATCGCGGGCCTGCTGACCACCGCTGCGAGCGAGGACGTGACGCCGGCGAAGGGTCGGGCCCCGTCGGTGACCCTGATGCTCGAGCGGCTGTACGCCGGCATCCCCGCCGGCGACGGCGCACGCTGAGCCGTACGCCCTCCCGGTGGCCGATGAGCAGCTGACTGTTGTGCTAAGGGGAGCGGCGCGAGACCATCGGACCGGAGGTGCGGCGGATGAAGGTGCGACCAGGGGCTGTGGTCCGGGGAACCGGTGTAGCGCTTGCCTGCCTCGCAGGTGATGCGTCCAAGCGCTCGCCCATCCTCCTCGCAGGTTTCGCCGGCGGCTGGTTCCTGAACAGGCCCGGCCTGCAGATCTTCACCGTCATCCCCGACACCGAAGAGCCGTGGAAACGCACCACCGTGCCCTTCGCGACCTCGGTTGCGTCGTGGTCGGCCGTGATGCTGGCGGCCATGACCGCTCTGCGGAGGACGAGGCTGCCGGTGCCGATCGCTGCGGTCGTGCTCGGAGGCGGCCTCGTCGTGGCGGACTCCCTCCTCGCCGACCTGGGTGAGGCTCGTGCCGCGGCTGGCGTCGAGGAGGCTGACGCGGAGACCGAGACTGCCGCCACCTAGGCGAGGAAGGGCGCCCCGGTTTCGTTACCTGCGGGTCCCCGCGTCCGCGCAGGTCAGCGGCAGAATTGGCCTACTCCGCTTGACGCTCGATTGCCCCCGCTTTCGCGGCAGATGTTCCGCCGGAACACGTCGCCGCCGCACAGGTCACTGCCACCGAAGCGTGGGCGCAGGGAAGGCCAACACACCTTTGTTGTCGGGCGCCACGTGTGCCGGGTCTGGGCCCACATCGCCCCCTCCGGGTGATCTTGTCACCCCTCGGGGTGACTAGCGTCGTGAATTTCCACTCCCGTCTCGGATGACACCCCGCCGGGATGCGCGGGTAGTGCGCACCCGAAGTGCTTGGCATCGACCGGGCGTACCCAACGATGGAGGACCCCGTGAAGCACTTTGACGTTTTCAAGGGACGAGGTGTCGCGTTAGTCGCGAGCGCCGCCGTCCTGGCCTTGGCTGCCGGTGGTAGCGGTGCGGTAGCCGCCTCGCTCATCACCTCAGCAGACATCAAGGACAAGGCCGTCAAGAAGGTCGACCTGGCTGAGAATTCGGTGGTCAGCTCGAAGGTGAAGGACGGCACCCTGAAGCTGAAGGATCTAGGCAAGAAGGCAAACGACAAGATCAACAAGGGCGGACCGGCGGGACCGGCGGGACCGGCGGGTGCGAGGGGCCAAACGGGAGCACAAGGCCCGGCTGGACCGCAAGGACCGCAAGGACCGCAAGGACCGGCTGGCACGCCGGGAGCGGGCGCGTTTCCCCAGACGCTGTGGGGGCCCGTGATCCGCAACCAGCAAGGTGCCGGCCAGAGCACCCTGCAGACCGGCCCCGCGCCGGTGCCCATGGGGACCGGCAGCCTGAAGCTCGTCACGACCGGCACTTCCGACCTGGCCGCCTTCGGGGACTCGGTTGACTTCGCCGGGATCCCGTTGGCGAGCATCACCAACCTGAGCTACTCCTCGTACAACCCGGATGTCACGCCGACGGACCGGCCTTCGCTTCGATTGGAGGTCAACCCGCACCTGGTCGCAGACAGCAGTGTCGGCGGAGTCTTCGAGTTCACCACGGTGATCTACGAACCGGCTGACGGTGTCACGGGATGGGTGACCCATTCGGACATCCATGCTGACCCTGGTTGGTTCGCAACCGGTGCTACTGGGACGCAGATTGGTTGTACGCAGGCGACGAGGTGCACCTTGACCCAGCTGACCGCGAACCTGGTCGGGAGCGCCGACGGTGACCCCGCGCCGCCTGCGATCAGCAGCGGCGTCTACTTCGGCCTCGGTTCAGGCTTGCCGGCAGCCACGACGGCGGTCGACAAGTTCGTGTTCAACACCTACACGTTCGACTTCGAGCCCAACGGCGTGTTCCTTCACACGCCCTGACGCGGCCGACGCACCGCCGCTCAGGTGTYGAACTGCGGCGAACGAAACGGGCGTCATGTTCCGCCGATGCTCCGCCGGACCGGGAAGAGGCCCCTTCCGATTTCCCGGAAGGGGCCTCTGACCTGCATGTTCTTTGGTGGGCGATACTGGGTTTGAACCAGTGACCTCTTCCGTGTCAAGGAAGCGCGCTACCGCTGCGCCAATCGCCCAGGTCTTGAGTTGTGACTGCGAGGTGGGTACGGGATTTGAACCCGTGTAGACGGATTTGCAGTCCGTTGCCTCGCCTCTCGGCCAACCCACCGTGGAGGTTCCGGAAATGTACGGGGGAGACCTTCCGAGCGGACAACGAGACTCGAACTCGCGACCTCAACCTTGGCAAGGTTGCGCTCTACCAACTGAGCTATGTCCGCCTGCATCCCTGTGCCGTTTCACCGGCCCTGAGTGCGAGTGGAACAGTAGTACATGCCCGACGAGGCGCCAAAATCGCCCCCCTCGTCCGAGTGTCACACCCGTCTCAGGAGACACCTCCGGAGCCCTAGAGTGACGCCATGCGCGCGTGGATCGACGGTGACCTGCTGGCCGACCCGACCCAGGGGGCGATCGCGGTCACCGACCACGGCTTCACCGTGGGCGACGGTGTCTTCGAGGCGGTGAAGACGCTGGACGGAGTGCCCTTCGCGCTCACCCGGCACCTCGCCCGGCTCGAGCGGAGCGCGTCCGGACTGGGGCTGCCGGCGCCCGACCTCGACGTCGTACGACGTGGGGTCGGAGCCGTGCTCGACGGCGCGCAGGACGACCCGATGGGTCGGCTGCGGATCACCTGGACCGCCGGACCGCACCCGATGGGCTCGGGACGCGGTGGGGGACCGGCGACGCTGGTGGTGGCCTACAGCGCCATCGACCACGCGGCCCCCGAGACCTCCGTCGTGACCGTCCCGTGGACCCGGAACGAGAACGGCGCGACGGCGGGGCTCAAGACCACGTCGTACGCCGAGAACGTGATCGCGCTGGCGCACGCCCACCGGCACGGCGGGACCGAGGCGCTCTTCGCCAACACGGCCGGCAACCTCTGCGAGGGCACGGGGTCGAACGTGTTCTACGTCGTCGACGGTGAGCTGCGCACGCCGAGCCTGGCGTCGGGCTGCCTCGCCGGCATCAGCCGCGAGCTGGTCCTCGAGTGGTGCGGTGCCACGGAGGTCGACGAGCCGCTGGCGGAGGTCCGGGCACGCGCGAGCGAGGCGTTCCTCGTCTCCACGACGCGCGACGTCCAGGCCATTGCCCGCTGGGACGACCGCGACCTGCCCGCGCCCGGGCCCGTGACGCGGCGTTGTGCCGAGACGTGGGCCGCCCGCGAGGCTGACACCATGGAGCCATGACGAACCCCGACTCCGCCCTCGACCCGGCGATCACCGCGCGCCTGCGGCACACGGCCGAGGGCCTCGTCCCCGTCGTCGTCCAGCAGCACGGGTCGGGCGAGGTGCTGATGCTCGCCTGGGTCGACGACGAGGCGCTCGCCCGCACCATCGACACCGGGCGGGCGACGTACTGGTCGCGCTCGCGCCGCGAGTACTGGGTCAAGGGCGACACCTCCGGCCACGTGCAGTGGGTCAAGGAGGTCCGCCTCGACTGCGACGGCGACACGCTCCTCTTCGTGGTGGACCAGGTGGGTGCCGCCTGCCACACCGGCGACCACACCTGCTTCGACGCCGACCTGATCCACCGGGTCGATGGCTGACCTCGGGAGCAAGGACGAGGTGCGACCCGCGTCGAGGCGGCGCACGTTCGGCCCCGTCGTCGCTTTGGGCCTCGTCTCCGGCGCGCTGGGGGCGTGGGCCGGCAGCAAGCCCTGGGTCGACGGCTCGGGAGCCGAGTCGGCTCCCGGCACGGGTTCCCCGGACTGGGGCATGACGTGGGGCGACGTGGCCACGTCGCCGCTCGCCACGGCCCTGGCCTTCGTCGTGCTGGCCTGCTGGGGCGTCCTGCTGGTGACGCGCGGGAGGTTCCGCCGGGCCGTCGCGGCACTGTCCGTATTGGCTGGAGTGGGCTACGCCGCAACCGTCGTGTGGGCGCCCTTCACCCTCCCCGACCACCTCGTCGCGCAGGTGCGTCGCCGGACCGGGCTCACGCTCGACGACACCTCGCTGACCGGGTGGTACTGGCTCGCGGTCGTCGCGGCGCTCCTCGTCCTCGCCTCGACGGTCCTGGCCCTGCGCCTGGTCCGCACGTGGCCCGAGATGGGGTCGAGGTACGACGCGCCGACCGGCGCCCGCGGCGGCGACAGCACCGGCCCGGCCGGGGCTCCTGCCGACCACCCGACCGAGAACATCGACATCTGGAAGGCCCTCGACGAGGGCAGGGACCCGACCGCCTAGACTCGTCGCGCACCCCGCTCGACTGACGAAGGAGCACCAACGATGGCTGCTGGCCACGGCAACACCCCCGCTGCTTGGACCGCTGTGGCGATCGCGATGCTCGGCTTCGTCGTCGGCAGCGTCGCCCTGCTGCAGGTCCCGACCCAGATGACCCTGCTCTGGATCGGCATCATCATCGCCGTCGTCGCGTTCCCGCTGTTCCTCGTGCTGTCCAGGCTCGGCTTCAACTCCTCCGAGCACTGAGCCCGGATCGACCACGGGGCAGGTCCGTCCACTGGGCACCGGCCCCGGACAGAGTGGGCCCGGGTGAGAGGCTGAGGGCATGCCAGCGACCGGTTCCGTCCTCGACGACATCGTCGCGGGAGCACGCGAGGACCTCGCCCGCCGCGAGGCCTCGCTCCCGCTGCGAGAGCTGCGAGCCCGCCTCGCCGACGCCTCGCCGCCGCGCGACCCGATGCCGCACTTCCGCGCGGCTGGCTCGAGCGTGATCTCGGAGGTCAAGCGGCGCAGCCCGAGCAAGGGCGCCCTCGCCGACATCCCCGACCCGGCGTCCCTCGCGCAGGCCTACGCCCGCGGTGGTGCCGCAGCGATCTCCGTGCTGACCGAGGAGCGCCGCTTCGGCGGCAGCCTCGACGACCTGCGCACCGTGCGGGCCGCCGTCGAGACGCCGATCCTGCGCAAGGACTTCATCGTCGAGAGCTACCAGCTCGTGGAGGCCCGCGCCGCCGGCGCCGACCTCGCGCTGCTGATCGTCGCCGCGCTCGACGACGACACCCTCCGCCGCCTGCACGACGAGGCGACCGAGCTCGGGCTCACCGTCCTGGTCGAGGTGCACGACGAGGCGGAGGCCGAGCGTGCGCTGGCTCTCGAGGCCGAGCTGATCGGCGTCAACAGCCGCAACCTCAAGACCCTCGAGGTGGATCCCGACGTCTTCGGGCGCCTCACCCCCCAGATGCAGGGCCACGCGGTCCTCGTCGCCGAGAGCGGCATCACCGGCGTGGCCGACGTCCAGCGCTTCGTCTCCGAGGGAGCAGGCGTGGTGCTGGTCGGCGAGGCACTGGTCAAGGACGGCGACCCCGAGGCCGCCGTACGAGCAATGACAGGAGTGACGGCGCCGTGAGCGTGCAGTCGAACATCCAGGCGAGCGTGCAGAAGAGCGGGACCGGCAGGTACGACGCCGACGAGCGGGGCTACTTCGGCGAGACGTGGGGCGGGCGCTTCATGCCCGAGGCCCTCGTCGCCGCGCTGGACGAGCTGACCGACGCCTGGCGCGAGGCGATGGCCGACGAGTCGTTCGTCGGCACCTTCGAGCGGGTGCTGCGCGACTACGCCGGCACCCCGAGCCGGCTCTACCACGCCGAGCGGCTCTCCGACCTCGTCGGTGCGCGCGTGCTGCTCAAGCGCGAGGACCTCAACCACACCGGGGCCCACAAGATCCGCAACGTCCTCGGTCAGGCGCTGCTGACCAAGCGGATGGGCAAGACGCGGGTGATCGCGGAGACCGGTGCCGGCCAGCACGGCGTGGCCAGCGCCACCGCGGCCGCGTGGTTCGACCTCGACTGCACCGTCTACATGGGAGCCGTCGACACCCGGCGCCAGGCGCTCAACGTCGCCCGCATGCAGCTCCTCGGCGCCAAGGTCGTCCCGGTCGAGTCCGGCAGCGCCACGCTCAAGGACGCGATCAACGAGGCGCTGCGCGACTGGGTCGCCAGCGTCGACCGCACCGCCTACCTCTTCGGCACCGCAGCCGGGCCGCACCCGTTCCCGAGCATGGTGCGCGACTTCTGCCGCGGCATCGGCGACGAGGCGCGAGCCCAGTGCCTCGAGCAGTACGGCGTCCTCCCGGACGCCGTCGCGGCGTGCGTCGGCGGCGGCTCCAACGCCATCGGCCTGTTCACCGCGTTCCTCGAGGACGAGGGCGTGGAGATCCACGGCTTCGAGCCCGGGGGAGACGGCGTCGAGACGGGCCGTCACGCGGCGACCATCCACGCCGGCGAGGCGGGCGTGCTGCACGGTGCCCGCACCTACGTGCTCCAGGACGACGACGGCCAGACGGTCGAGTCCCACTCGATCTCCGCCGGCCTCGACTACCCGGGCGTCGGACCGCAGCACTCGTGGCTGGCCGCGGCCGGGCGGGCGACGTACACCCCCGTCACGGACGCCCAGGCGATGGAGGCGATGGCGCTGCTCAGCCGCACCGAGGGGATCATCCCGGCCATCGAGTCCGCCCACGCCATCGCCGGTGCGCTCGACGTCGCCAAGCGGCTCGGCGAGGAGAAGGGCCCCGACGCGACGGTGATCATCAACCTCAGCGGCCGCGGCGACAAGGACATGGGCACGGCCATCGAGTGGTTCGGCCTCGGTGACGCCGACCTCGGGTCCGACGCCGACCTCGAGCAGGTCGAGGCCGACGTCGCGTCCGACCTCGACACGGAGGCGCAGCAGTGACCTCGACCAGCACCGCCTTCGAGCGCGCGAGGGCCGAGGACCGGGCCGCCCTGATCGGCTACCTCCCCGCCGGCTACCCGAGCGTCGACGGCTCGATCCGGGCGATGCGGACGATGGTGGAGGCCGGCTGCGACGCCATCGAGATCGGCCTGCCCTACAGCGACCCCGTGATGGACGGGCCCACGATCCAGGCCGCCGCCCAGGCCGCCCTCGACGGCGGGGTCCGCACCGCCGACGTGATCCGCGTGGTCGAGGAGGTCGCTGCGACGGGCGTGCCCACCCTCGTGATGACCTACTGGAACCCCGTCGAGCGCTACGGCGTCGAGCGGTTCGCCGCCGACCTGGCCCGGGCCGGCGGTGCCGGCCTGATCACGCCCGACATCACCCCTGACTACGGCGCGGAGTGGATCGCCGCCGCTGACGAGCACGACCTGGACAAGGTCTTCCTCGTCGCGCCGAGCTCGACCGACGAGCGCATCGCGATGACGGCCGCCGAGAGCCGCGGCTTCGTCTACGCCGCAGCCGTCATGGGCGTCACCGGCGCGCGCGATGCCACGTCCGACCTGGCCGGCCCCCTGGTGCGACGGGTCCGCGCCGCGGGCGATGTCCCGGTGGCAGTCGGCATCGGGGTCAGCAACGGCGACCAGGCGGCCGAGGTCGCCGGCTTCGCAGACGGCGTGATCGTGGGCTCGGCGTTCGTCCGCTGCCTGCTCGACCACGAGGGCGACGAGGCCGCCGGCCTCGAGGCACTGCGCAGCCTGACCGCCGACCTCGCGGAGGGCGTACGACGTGCGCGCTAGGGCACTCGCCGTGGTCCCGCTGCTGGCGCTGCTGGCGGCCTGCGGCGGGGGAGCGGAGTCGAGCGAGCTGACCGGCACCGTCCTCGACCCGCCGTTCGAGGTGTCGGCGACGCCGCTGGTGGACACCGACGGCGCGTCCTTCAGCCTGGCCGACGACACCGACAAGGACCTCACGCTCGTCTTCTTCGGCTACACCAACTGCCCCGACATCTGTGGCCAGGTGATGGCGACGCTCGCCGGCACCCTCACCCGGTTCGACGAGGAGCAGAAGGAGCGGGTCGACGTGGTCTTCGTGACCACCGACCCGGCGCGCGACGACGAGGCGGTGACGCAGGACTACGTCAGCGCGTTCGACCCGACCATCATCGGCCTCACCGGCGACCTCGACGACATCGTCGAGGTGGGCAAGAGCCTCGCCGTCGGGGTCGAGAAGGGCGACAAGCTGCCCAGCGGCGGCTACGACGTCACCCACGGCACCCGGGTCTACGCCATCGACGCCGACGACCAGGCGCCGATCATGTGGGACCACGACGTCTCGCAGGCCCAGCTGGCCCGCGACGTCACGATGTTGCTCGACGAAGGATGATGCTCCCCATGCTGACCGTGCCGTCCGTCATCGGATCGCCCCTCGTGACCCTGATGTCCATCCCGAGCCCCGCCGACGGCGTGTGGAACCTCGGGCCCGTCCCGATCCGCGGCTACGCGCTGAGCATCATCCTCGGCATCGTGCTCGCGATCTGGATCGGCGAGCGGCGCTGGGTCGCCCGCGGCGGGATCGCGGGGGAGGTCAGCGACCTGGCGATCTGGGCGGTGCCCTTCGGCCTGGTCGGCGGCCGGCTCTACCACGTGATGACCGACTGGCAGCTCTACTTCGGTGAGGGCCGCAACCCGATCACCGCGCTGTACGTCTGGCGCGGCGGCCTGGGGGTGTGGGGGGCGATCGCCCTCGGCGCCTTCGGGCTGTGGCTCGGCGCGCGGACCAAGGGCATCAAGATGCTGCCGCTGATCGACGCGCTGGCTCCCGGTGTGCTCGTGGCGCAGGCGGTCGGGCGCTGGGGCAACTGGTTCAACCAGGAGCTCTACGGCCGGCCCACCGACCTGCCGTGGGGGCTGGAGATCGACGTCGCCCACCGGCCGTCGCAGTACCTCGACCAGGCGACCTTCCACCCGGCGTTCCTCTACGAGTGCCTGTGGAACCTGGCGGCCTTCGCCCTCATCATCTGGCTCGACCGCCGCTTCCGCCTCGGCCACGGCCGGGTGGCCGCGCTCTACATCATGCTCTACACGCTCGGCCGCGGCTGGATCGAGAACCTCCGCATCGACGACGTGCAGATGGACGACGTCATGGGCCTGAGGCTCAACGTGTGGACCTCCATCGTGCTGTTCGTCCTCGCGGCGATCTGGTTCATCTGGTCGGCCGTGCGCCACCCCGGCCGCGAGGAGGTCGTCCGCACCCGCGAGCCCGACGTCGAGCACGCCGAGGCATCTGACGAGAGCTCGGGCAAGGCCTCCGACGAGGACTCGGACGAGGTCGATGGGACGGACGAGACCGATGAGGCCGACGAGGCGAGGTCAGCGGACGGCGCCGACCGCGTCGAGCCCACCCAGGACGGACGTCCCGCCGGTCCCACGGCCTGACACACGGGGCGCCGGCGGCTCCCGCCGGTGATAGGTTCCGTCTTGCTCGGGCCAACGTCGTCCCCAGCGGTAACTTCCACCCCCTCGCCTGTCGTGGACCCAGCAAGATCCAGGTCTGCGGCGTGCGGAGACGACGACGGGAGAATGCCTCCATGCACGCATTCCCGCCGAGCCAGGGTCTCTACGACCCTCGCCACGAGAAGGACGCCTGTGGAGTCGCCATGGTGGCGACACTGACCGGTGAGGCCAGCCACGACATCGTGGCCAAGGCGCTCACCGCGTTGCGCAACCTCGACCACCGAGGTGCCGCCGGCGCCGAGGTGAACTCCGGCGACGGCGCCGGGATCCTGATGCAGGTCCCCGACGCCTTCCTCCGCGAGGTGGTCGACTTCGAGCTCCCGCCCGCGAGGGCGTACGCCGTCGGCACCGCGTTCCTGCCCGGTGACGCCGAGGTCGTGGCCAAGACCCGCCAGCGGATCGAGGAGATCGCCGACGAGGAGGGCCTCACGGTCCTCGGGTGGCGCGAGCTGCCGGTCGACGACAGCACGCTCGGCGCCACCGCGCGCAGCGTGATGCCGAGCTTCGCTCAGGTCTTCGTCGCGGGCCGTGGCTCCCGGGTCAGCGGGATGGCACTGGAGCGGCGCGCCTTCTGCCTGCGCAAGCGCGCCGAGTCCGAGACCGAGGTCTACTTCCCCTCGCTCTCCTCGCGCACCCTCGCCTACAAGGGCATGCTCACGACCGACCAGCTCGACCGGGTCTTCCCCGACCTGACCGACGAGCGGGTCGCCTCCGCGATGGCGGTCGTGCACTCGCGCTTCTCCACGAACACCTTCCCGAGCTGGCCGCTGGCGCACCCGTTCCGGTTCATCGCCCACAACGGCGAGATCAACACCGTGATGGGCAACCGCAACTGGATGCGCGCCCGCGAGGCGCTCCTCGAGAGCGACCTGATCCCCGGCGACCTCGAGCGGATCTTCCCGATCTGCACGCCCGGCGCCTCGGACTCCGCCTCGTTCGACGAGGTCCTCGAGCTGCTGCACCTCGCCGGCCGCTCGCTGCCCCACGCGGTGCTGATGATGATCCCGGAGGCTTGGGAGAACCACCGCGAGATGGACGCCAAGCGACGTGCGTTCTACGAGTTCCACTCGATGCTGATGGAGCCGTGGGACGGTCCGGCGTGCGTGGTGTTCACCGACGGCACCCAGATCGGCGCGGTCCTGGACCGCAACGGCCTGCGGCCCTCGCGCTACTGGGTCACCGACGACGGCCTCGTCGTGCTCGCCTCCGAGGTCGGCGTGCTCGACCTCGACCCCGCCACGGTGGTCCGCAAGGGCCGCCTGCAGCCGGGCCGGATGTTCCTCGTCGACACCGAGGAGCATCGCATCATCGAGGACGAGGAGATCAAGAGCCAGCTCGCCGCCGAGCAGCCCTACGACGAGTGGCTGCACGCCGGGCAGATCCACCTCGACGACATCGACGACCTCGAGCACATCGTGCACACGCACGCCTCGGTCACCCGTCGCCAGCAGATCTTCGGCTACACCGAGGAGGAGCTGCGCGTCCTGCTGAGCCCGATGGCCAACACCGGGGGAGAGGCGCTCGGCTCGATGGGCACCGACACGCCGATCGCCGCGCTGAGCGAGAAGCCGCGGATGCTGTTCGACTACTTCTCGCAGCTGTTCGCCCAGGTCACCAACCCGCCCCTCGACGCGATCCGCGAGGAGCTCGTGACCTCGCTCAGCGGGTCCATCGGCCCGGAGGCCAACCTGCTCGAGCCGACCCCGGCCTCGTGCCGCCAGATCGTGCTGCCGTTCCCGGTGTTCTCCAACGACGACCTGGCCAAGATCCGCCACATCAACCGCAACGGCGACATGCCTGGCTTCCAGGTGCACGTCGTGCGCGGCCTGTACGCCGTCGAGGGCGGGGGAGCGGCGCTCGAGGCCCGCCTCGACGAGCTGTGCGCCGAGGTGTCGGCGGCCATCGCCGAGGGCGCGCGCATCATCGTGCTCTCCGACCGGCACTCGACCGCCGAGCTCGCACCGATCCCGTCGCTCCTGCTCACCGGCGCGGTCCACCACCACCTGGTCCGGGAGAAGACCCGCACCCAGGTCGGCCTGCTGGTCGAGGCCGGCGACGTCCGCGAGGTCCACCACGTCGCCCTGCTGGTCGGCTACGGCGCGGCTGCGGTCAACCCCTACCTCGCCATGGAGTCGGTGGAGGACCTCGCCCGCGAGGCCTACTACGTCAAGGTAGACGCCGAGAAGGCGGTCGCCAACCTGATCAAGGCGCTCGGCAAGGGCGTGCTCAAGGTGATGTCCAAGATGGGCGTCTCGACGGTCGCGTCCTACACCGGCGCGAAGATCTTCGAGTCGGTCGGGCTGTCCCAGGCCGTCATCGACCGCTACTTCACCGGCACGACCTCCAAGCTCGGCGGCATCGAGCTCGACACGATCGCCGAGGAGGTGTCCCGCCGTCACGCGACGGCGTACCCCCGTGGCGGCATCGCGCCGGCGCACCGCGAGCTCGCCGTCGGTGGGGAGTACCAGTGGCGCCGCGAGGGCGAGCCGCACCTGTTCGACCCGGAGACGGTCTTCCGGCTCCAGCACGCGACCCGGTCCGGCAGCTACGACATCTTCAAGATGTACACCGACCGGGTGAACCAGCAGTCGGAGCGCCTGATGACGCTGCGCGGCATGTTCACGTTCAAGGACGGGGTCCGCGACCCGATCGACATCGATGAGGTCGAGCCCGTCTCGGAGATCGTCAGGCGCTTCTCCACCGGCGCGATGTCCTACGGCTCGATCAGCCAGGAGGCGCACGAGACCCTCGCGATCGCGATGAACCGGCTGGGCGGCAAGTCCAACACGGGTGAGGGCGGCGAGGACCCCGACCGGCTCTACGACCCCGAGCGCCGCTCGTCGATCAAGCAGGTCGCCTCCGGTCGCTTCGGTGTCACGTCGGAGTACCTCACCAACGCAGACGACATCCAGATCAAGATGGCGCAGGGCGCGAAGCCCGGCGAGGGCGGCCAGCTGCCCGGTCACAAGGTCTACCCCTGGGTGGCCAAGACCCGGCACTCCACGCCCGGTGTGGGCCTGATCAGCCCGCCGCCGCACCACGACATCTACTCGATCGAGGACCTGGCGCAGCTGATCCACGACCTCAAGAACGCCAACCCGTCGGCGCGGGTGCACGTGAAGCTCGTCTCCGAGGTCGGCATCGGCACCGTCGCGGCGGGCGTGTCCAAGGCGCACGCCGACGTCGTGCTGGTGTCCGGCCACGACGGCGGCACCGGTGCCTCCCCGCTCACCTCGCTCAAGCACGCGGGCGGTCCCTGGGAGCTCGGCCTGGCCGAGACCCAGCAGACGCTGCTGCTCAACGGTCTGCGCGACCGGATCGTGGTGCAGGCCGACGGCCAGCTCAAGACCGGCCGCGACGTGATGATCGCCGCCCTGCTCGGGGCGGAGGAGTACGGCTTCGCGACCGCGCCGCTCGTGGTCAGCGGCTGCATCATGATGCGGGTCTGCCACCTCGACACCTGCCCGGTCGGCGTCGCGACCCAGAACCCGGTCCTGCGCGAGCGCTACAACGGCAAGGCCGACTACGTCGTGAACTTCTTCGAGTTCATCGCCCAGGAGGTCCGCGAGCTGCTGGCCGAGCTCGGCTTCCGCAGCCTCGACGAGGCGATCGGGCAGGTCGGCACGCTCGACGTGGTCGGTGCCGTCGACCACTGGAAGGCCTCGGGGCTCGACCTCACGCCGATCCTCCACCAGGCCTCGGCCCACGGGGAGTTCGGCCAGTTCGAGCACCAGGACCTCCGCAACACGAAGACGCAGGACCACGGCCTCGCCAAGGCGCTCGACAACGAGCTCATCGCCATCGCCGCCCCGGCGCTCGAGAGCGGCGAGCCCGTCCGCGCCCAGGTCGCGATCCGCAACGTCAACCGCACCGTCGGGACGATGCTGGGCCACGAGGTCACCAAGCGCTACCGGGGTGACGGCCTTCCCGACGGCACGATCGACATCACGCTGACCGGCTCGGCCGGGCAGTCGTTCGGTGCGTTCGTGCCGCGCGGGGTGACCCTGCGGCTCGAGGGCGACGCCAACGACTACGTCGGCAAGGGCCTCTCCGGCGGCCGGCTCGTGGTCCGGCCCGACCGGGCCGCGACGTTCGAGGCGGCCGAGCAGATCATCGGCGGCAACACGATCGGCTACGGCGCGACGTCCGGCCAGATCTTCCTGAGCGGCCGCGTCGGCGAGCGGTTCTGCGTCCGCAACTCGGGCGCCACGGCCGTCGTCGAGGGTGTCGGCGATCACGGGTGCGAGTACATGACGGGCGGCATCGTCGTCGTCCTCGGTCCCACGGGCCGCAACTTCGCCGCCGGCATGTCGGGTGGCTACGCGTTCGTGCTCGACCTCGACGAGCAGCGGGTCAACCCCGAGCTGGTCGAGCTCGCGCCGGTGACCGGCAAGGGCGCCGACGAGCTGAAGGCCCTGGTCGAGCAGCACGCCGAGGAGACCGGCTCCGCCGTGGCCACCTCGCTGCTGGCCGACTGGGACGCCTCCCTCGCCCGCTTCACCGAGGTGATGCCGAGCGACTTCAAGCGGGTGCTGGAGGCCCGCGAGGAGGCGCTGGAGGACGGCCTCAGCGAGGACGAGGCCGCCGCCCGGATCATGGAGGTGCTCCATGGCTGACCGCAGGGCACCCCGCACCCACCCGACGACCCACTCTCCTGCGAAGAAGGTGAACCAGCATGGCTGACCCGAAGGGCTTCCTGAAGCACGGCCGCGAGGTCGCCTCCCGTCGCGACGTCGCCGAGCGCGTCCAGGACTGGGACGAGGTCTACCCCGACGGCATCGGCCGCGCGCTGCTGCCGATCATCAACACCCAGGCCGGGCGCTGCATGGACTGCGGCATCCCGTTCTGCCACCAGGGGTGCCCGCTGGGCAACATCATCCCGGAGTGGAACGACCTGGTCTGGCGCGACGACTGGGACGGCGCGATGGACCGGCTCCACGCGACCAACAACTTCCCGGAGTTCACCGGCCGCCTCTGCCCGGCCCCCTGCGAGACCGCCTGCGTGCTGGGCATCAACCAGGACCCGGTGACCATCAAGAACGTCGAGGTCTCGATCATCGACCGCGCCTGGGGCTCGGGCTACGTCCGCCCCCAGCCGCCGGAGTGGCTCTCGGGCAAGACCGTGGCCGTGATCGGCTCCGGCCCCGCCGGTCTCGCTGCTGCCCAGCAGCTCACCCGCGCCGGTCACACCGTCGCGGTCTACGAGCGGGCCGACAAGATCGGCGGGCTGCTGCGTTACGGCATCCCCGAGTTCAAGATGGAGAAGAAGCACCTCGACCGGCGCCTCGACCAGATGCGTCGTGAGGGCACGGTCTTCCGCGCCGGGGTGGACGTCGGCGGCGACCTGACCGGCGACAAGCTGCTCGACCGCTACGACGCCGTGGTGCTCGCCATGGGGGCGACCGCCGCGCGCGACCTTCCCGTCCCGGGCCGCGAGCTCGGCGGGATCCACCAGGCCATGGAGTTCCTGCCGCAGGCCAACCGCGTCGCGCTCGGGGAGGCCCCGACCGCCGACGGCACGGAGCAGATCGTGGCGACCGGCAAGGACGTCGTCATCATCGGCGGCGGCGACACCGGCGCCGACTGCCTCGGCACGTCGATCCGCCAGGGCGCCCGCTCGATCACGCAGCTGGAGATCATGCCGCAGCCCGGCGAGGACCGGCCCGAGGGCCAGCCGTGGCCGACGTACCCCATGACCTTCCGGGTGTCCTCGGCCCACGAGGAGGGCGGCGACCGGGTCTACGCCGTGTCGACGCAGGAGTTCGTCGGGGACGCCGACGGCCACGTCGCCTCGCTCCGGCTGGTCGAGGTCGACGCGAAGTTCCAGCCCGTCGAGGGCACCGAGCGCGACATCCCGGCACAGCTGGTGCTGCTCGCGATGGGCTTCACCGGTCCGGAGCGCGCCCGCCCCGAGGGCCCCGGCCTGATCGACCAGCTCGGGGTCGACCTCGACGAGCGCGGCAACGTCAAGCGCGACGCGTCGTACGCCGCCTCCGTGCCGGGCGTCTACGTCGCCGGCGACGTGGGTCGCGGGCAGTCGCTGATCGTCTGGGCGATCGCCGAGGGTCGCAGCGCGGCCGCGGCCGTCGACTCCTACCTCACCGGCTCGACCACGCTGCCGGCACCGATCAAGCCGCACGAGCGTCCGCTCGTCGTCTGAACCGTCGCGTGCGGTGAGTGAGACAGGTTTCTCCTCGCGAAAACCTGCCTCACCCACCGCGCGGCGCGGGTCAGGGGCTTTGGAACGATCCAATCTCCGATAGGGTGAAGCACGTGCGTAGAGCAAAGATCGTCTGCACCCTCGGTCCCGCGGTGAACACCCCCGAGGGGATCCGGTCCCTCGTCGAGGCCGGCATGGACGTCGCGAGGCTCAACATGAGCCACGGGGCGTACGCCGACCACGAGGCTGTCTACCGGCTGGTCCGGCAGGCCTCCGACGACACCGGCCACGCGATCGGCATCTTCGCCGACCTGCAGGGGCCGAAGATCCGCCTCGAGCGGTTCGCCGACGGGCCGGTGAAGCTGAAGCGTGGCGCCACCTTCACCATCACCACCCGCGACGTCGAGGGCACCGTCGACATCTGCGGGACGACCTACAAGGGTCTGCCCGGCGACGTGAAGCCCGGTGACCCGCTCCTGATCGACGACGGCAAGGTCCGGCTGAAGGTCGTCTCGGTCGACGACACCGACGTCGTCACCGAGGTCGTCGTGCCCGGCAAGGTCTCCAACAACAAGGGCATCAACCTGCCCGGCGTCGCCGTGTCCGTCCCGGCGCTGTCGGAGAAGGACACCGAGGACCTGCGCTGGGCGCTTAACCTCGGTGTCGACTTCATCGCGCTGAGCTTCGTGCGCCACGCCGGCGACGCCGAGGACGTACGTGCCGTGATGCGCGACGAGGGCATCTTCGTCCCGATCATCGCCAAGATCGAGAAGCCCCAGGCGATCGACAACATCGACGAGATCGTCGACGCCTTCGACGGCATCATGGTCGCGCGCGGCGACCTCGGCGTGGAGTGCCCGCTCGAGGACGTGCCGATCCACCAGAAGCTCATCATCGACAAGGCCCGCCGCAACGCGAAGCCCGTCATCGTCGCCACCCAGATGCTCGAGTCGATGATCACCTCCCCGGCGCCGACGCGCGCCGAGGCGAGCGACGTCGCCAACGCCGTGCTCGACGGTGCCGACGCCGTGATGCTGTCGGGCGAGACGAGCGTGGGGGAGCACCCCATCGTCGCCGTCGAGACGATGGCCCGCATCGTGCAGTCCACCGAGGAGCACGGGCTCAGCCACATGGCGGCCGTGGCGTGGCAGCCGCACACCCGCGGCGGCATCATCGCCAAGGCGGCCGCCGAGGTCGCCGAGCGCGTCGAGGCGAAGTACGTCGTCGCCTTCACCGTCAGCGGCGACTCCGCGAAGCGGCTCTCCCGCTACCGCGGCCCCGTCCCCGTCCTCGCCTTCACCCCCGCGGCACGCACCCGCTCCCAGCTCGCGCTGACGTGGGGCGTCGAGACGTTCCTCGGCGCTGACGTGGAGCACACCGACGAGATGGTCCGCCAGGTCGACGAGGCGCTGCTCCACATCGGCCGGGTGAAGAAGGGCGACCTCGTCGTGATCATCGCCGGCAGCCCGCCCGGCATCCCGGGCTCGACCAACGCGCTGCGGATCCACCGGATGGGCGACGCCATCGACGGGGCCGCGCCGGCCTACCGCCGCAGCCGCTGACCCCACCGGGCGGTGCGTGAGCCACCTTCGGCGCGCCGCGAACGTGGCTGGGCCACCGCTCCCGCGGTCGCCGCGCTGGCGTACGTCCTCGGGCGGTGCGTGAGCCACGTTCGGCGCGCTTGGGTTCAAGGTCTGGATGCAACACCTTGTGATGAAGGGGTGTTTTGTGATGGCGGCTCGGCGGGTGTTTCCGCAGCAGGTTCGTCGTGAGTTCTGGTGTCTTGTACGCGGGGGGCTGACGGTCGCGGAGGCGGCGCAGAGGGTTGGCGCGTCGCGGTTCGCGGGGATGGATTGGTACCGCGAGCGTGGTGGGGTGATGCCCCCGTGTGATCCG
>NZ_JBFUMR010000025.1:0-76899 GCF_054049275.1 Nocardioides sp. P5_E3 | reverse complement strand
CCCACCTCACCGCCCGTACCGGCATCGACGTCTACTTCGCCGACCCCTACAAGCCCTGGCAGCGCGGCAGCAACGAGAACATCAACGGGCTCTTGCGCGAGTACCTCCCCAAAGGCACCGACCTATCGGTCCACAGCGCCACCGACCTGCAGACCATCGCTGACGAGCTCAACGACCGTCCCCGCAAACGCCTGGGCTACTACACACCCCGCGAACGCCTGACTACGTTGATCCAAGAAGATCTCAATCGCGTTGCAACGACTCCCTGAATCTGCCGACCTCACGCCTCCGCGATCTTCCGGCTGGCGGCAGGCTGCTCCTTGGTCAGGTGGAGCAGCCACTGCGAGCCGCCGGTGTGGATCAGCGCCAAGCGCCGGGAGACCTCACGACCGTGCAGGGTGAGGACGAGTCGGCGCTCGTCGCGCGAATGTTCTTCCCACGTCCCGGTGTCGGCGACGAGCTTGTGCTCGTCCTCGTAGTCGACGTGGTCCAGGTCGTGGTCGTCGACAGCGATGGCCAGCCGGTCGTGCCGCCCGTCCTCCGGCAGCCCCTTGGGCACCGCCCAGCTGCGCAGCACGCCGTTCTCCTCGAGCCGCAGGTCGAAGTGCGGGCTCGGGCGGCGGTGGTCGTGCAGGACGAACCTCAGCGGCTCCGGCACGGGACGATCCCGCCTCACCCGAGACGTCGGAGCTGGTAGGTCCCGACGGTCGTCGCCACGACCTCGCCTGCGGTGTCGGTGAGCGACGCCTCGAGCACGAACTCGCCACGGCCCGTCTCCAGCGCGTCGGCACGCACCCGCGCGACCTCGTCCTCCGACAGCGACGCCGAGGCGCGTACGACGCCCAGCGCGGGCCGACGGAACCGGATCGAGGACTCCTTGACGAGCGGCACGAACCCGGCGAGCTCGCCCTCGAGGTCGAAGGTGGTCAGGCTCAGCAGTCCGCCCAGCATCTCGGCGACGCTGAACAAGGAGCCCGCGTAGGTGACGCCGAAGTGGTTCACGTTGGGCTCCGGCGGCAGGTCGGCCGCGGCGAAACCCGGCCGGACCTCGACGACGCGGATCCCCATGGCCTCCAGGATCGGGACCGATCCAACGGCCTGGACTGCCTCCACTCTCAACGTATAGGCCATCAGGGGGCTTGCCGCAAGGCCCTGGTCAGCCTCCACACTGCACGGCGTGACGCAGCAGGACCACCACCACGACACTCCCCACGACATCGCTCCTTTCGCTCTCCCCCGCACCCTCGCGGCCAAGTCCGACCCGTCCCTGATCGACCGCGACAGGGAGCACTTCACCTGGATCGCCACCGCGCTCGAGCGGGCGATCGCCGACCTCGAGCAGCGCCTGGCGGAGGTGCGACGGACCGCGGTGCGCCAGGGCACCGCCGCCCTCGAGCGCGACCAGGAGGTGCACCGGCTGACCACCCGGTTGCGAGCCCTGCGGCGCTACGACCTCGACCTCTGCCTCGGCCGCATCGTCCACACCAGCCCTGAGAAGGGCGACGACGGGACGACGTACATCGGACGGTTCGGGCTCGCCGACGCCGACGGCCGCCGGCTGCTCGTCGACTGGCGCTCACCCGCCGCCGAGCCGTTCTTCGCCGCCACCCACGCGCACCCTCAGGGCCTGGTGAGCCGGCGTCGCTACCGCTGGGTGGCGGGGAGGATCGTCGACTACTGGGACGAGGCGTTCACCGAGGAGGGACTGACCCACACCGCGGCACTCGACGACCAGTCGGCCTTCATCGCCACCCTCGGTGGGAGCCGTACGCCCAGGATGCGCGACGTGCTGGGCACCATCCAGGCCGACCAGGACGCCATCGTCCGGGCCGGGTCGCGCGGGGCCCTGGTCGTCGACGGTGGTCCCGGCACCGGCAAGACGGTCGTCGCGCTGCACCGCACCGCATATCTGCTCTACGCCGACCCGCGGCTGGGCCACCGGCGCGGTGGCGTGCTCTTCGTGGGCCCGCACGCGCCGTACCTCGCCTACGTCGGCGACGTGCTGCCGAGCCTCGGGGAGGAAGGCGTGCAGACCTGCACCGTCCGCGACCTGGTGCCGGAGGCGGCGGGCGGGCCCGAGGGCGACGCGCAGGTCGCCGCGCTCAAGGCCGACCTGCGGATGGTCGAGGCGATCGAGCCGGCCGTGGCGCTCTACGAGGAGCCGCCCACGGAGTCGTACCTCGTCGAGACCGCCTGGGGCGACGTCCGGATCACCGCGTCCGAGTGGGCCGAGGCCTTCGACTCCCCCGACCCGGGCACCCCCCACAACCTCGCCCGCGACGACGTCTGGGACGAGGTCCTCACGATCCTCGTCGACAAGGCAGCGGACGTCGTCGAGGACCTCTCCCCCGACGAGCTCCGGCGCGTCCTCGACCGCCACGCCGGGCTGCGCGACACCTTCGACCGGTCCTGGCCCCTGATCGAGCACACCGACCTCGTCGGCGACCTCTGGACGGTGCCTGCCTACCTGCGCCACTGCGCTCCCTGGCTCGAGCCCGAGGAGGTCCGGGCCCTGCGTCGCGACGACCCCGAGGCGTGGACGTACGCCGACCTCCCCCTGCTCGACGCCGCCCGGCTGCGGCTCGGCGATCCCGAGGCGTCGCAGCGGCGACGGCGCGCGCGGGCCGCCGACGCCCGCGAGCGCGCCCGGATGGGCGAGGTGATCGACGACCTGCGCACCACGGCGCGCGAGACGGGCGCCGACGAGCACGGCGACGGCCTGGTGTCGATGCTCGTCCACGACGACCTGCAGACGGCGCTGGTCGACGACGCGGCGCTCCCGACGTCCGACGTCGACCTCCTGACCGGGCCGTTCGCCCACGTCGTCGTCGACGAGGCGCAGGAGCTCAGCGACGCCGAGTGGGCGATGCTGCTGCGTCGCTGCCCCTCGCGCAGCCTCACCGTCGTCGGCGACCGCGCACAGGCCCGCCACGGCTTCGCCGAGACGTGGACGGAGCGGCTGGCACGCGTCGGCCTCACGGACGTCACCGTCGCGCCGCTCACCGTCAACTACCGCACGCCGGCCGAGGTGATGGCCGAGGCGGAGCCGGTGATCCGTGCCGCGCTCCCCGAGGCCAACGTGCCCACGTCGGTCCGCGAGAGCGGGATCCCCGTGCTCCACGCGCCCGTCGCCGCAGGCGATGCGATCATCGACGGCTGGTTGGCCGAGCACGCCGAGGGCACGGCGGTGGTCGTCGATCGCGACCGGTCTGCGGACGGTGGCCCGGACGCCGCTCTCGACCAGCGCTGGGGCGGTCGCGTCCGCTCACTCACGCCCGAGCTGGTCAAGGGCCTCGAGTTCGACCTCGTCGTGCTCGTCGACCCCGACGGCTTCGGGGACGGCGTGGCCGGCGCGGTGGACCGCTACGTCGCGATGACCCGCGCCACGCAACGGCTGGTGGTGCTCACGACGTGAGGTCGGTGCGGGCGAGGGTGGCCCGCAGGGCGGTGATGTCGGCGGTGCCGACGCGGCAGCACCCGCCGACGAGGCGCGCGCCCGCTGCCACCCAGGCCGCGACGTCGGCCGGGTCGAACGCCGAGTGGCCCTCCCACGACCGGGTCGCGGCGTTCCAGCCCTGTCCGGAGTTGGGGTAGACGACCGCGGGGCCGTGCGCCCCCGCGACCGGCACGGCAGCGCCGGCGTCGGCTGGCGATGAGCAGTTCACCCCGACGGCGACGACCTCGGCGACGTCGGCCGCCATCGCGAACGCCTCGCCGATGGGCTCGCCGGCCCGGGTGAGCCCGTTGGCGGTGGACAGCGACAGCCACGCCGGTACGCCGCTGCCGTCGAGCTCGGCGAGCACGGCCTCGACCTCGGCCATGCAGGGGACGGTCTCGATCGCGAGCAGGTCGGCGTGTTCCCCCACGGTCGCGGCGAGCACGTCGAGCCGCGGTCGGTGGAACGCCCGGAGCCCGGCCACGTCGAGGTCGTAGTCGCCGCGGTACTCCGAGCCGTCGGCCAGCACCGCGCCGTACGGCCCGACCGAGGCGGCCACCCATCCGTCGGGCGCCACGGCGTCACGCGCGGCCGCGGCCAGCTCGACGCTCCGGCGCAGCAGGCGCTCGACCTCGTCGCGGTCCGCACCCTCGGCGCCGAAGCCCTCGAACGACACCTGGTACGACGATGTCGTGGCCACCTCGGCGCCGGCCGTGAAGAATTCCCGGTGGGCCCGCTCGATGGCCGCCGGGTCGTCGCGCAGCAGTCGTGCCGACCACAGGTCGCTCGACAGGTCGTGGCCGTGCTCCTCGAGCAGCGTGGCGAGGCCGCCGTCGAGGACGACGGGGCGCTCGGCGATGGCGGTGCGGAGGTCCGTGCGGGTCATGCCCAGAGTCTGGCACCCGAGGGGTGTGACGACCGGCCGGTCTCGTCGGCGACGATCACCCGGTGCCAGAGGGACACACCATCCACCGACTCGCCCGCCGCCATGCCCGGCTGCTGGGCGGGCAGCACGTGTCCGCCGACAGCCCGCAGGGCCGCTTCGAGGACGGCGCGAGCCTGCTCGACGGTCGCGTCCTCGGCGCGACCGACGCGTGGGGCAAGCACCTGTTCCACCGCTACGACGACCTGTGGCTGCACGTGCACCTGGGCCTCTACGGGAAGTTCCGCGACGGGACGCTCCCGGCGCCGGCCGCGCGTGGCGCCCTGCGGCTCCGGCTCGTGGGCGGCGGCCACTGGCTGGAGCTGCGTGGACCGACCGCGTGCGAGGTGCTCACCGACGTGGAGCGCAAGGTCGTCCTGGCCAGGCTCGGTCCCGACCCGTTGCGGCGGCGTCCGGACGCCGAGGCGTTCGTCGCGAGGGTGCTGCGCAGCCGCGCCCCGGTCGCCACCCTCCTGATGGACCAGTCGGTCGTGGCCGGCGTCGGCAACGTCTACCGCGCCGAGGTGCTCTTCCGGCAGCGGCTCGACCCGCTGCGTCCGGGGCACCTCCACGACGCGGCCGTCCTGCACGCGCTGTGGGACGACCTCGTGGTGCTGCTGCGCGCCGGCGTCCGGGCGGGGCGGATCATCACGACGCTGCCCGCCGACCGCGAGCGTCCGTCGGGCCGCCCGCGCCGCGTCGACGCCCACTACGTCTACGGGCGCGCCGAGCTGCCTTGCCGGATCTGTGGGACGCCCGTCCAGGACACGCAGATCGCGGCCCGGCGCCTGTTCTGGTGCCCGGTCTGCCAGGCCTAGCGGAGCAGTCGAGCAGCAGCGTCAGGCGCCGATGTAGGCCGCGAGGTGCTTGCCGGTCAGCGTCGGCTTCTTCGCCGCCACCATGTCGGCCGGCGGACCCTCGAACACGACGGTGCCGCCGTCGTGGCCCGCTCCGGGACCGAGGTCGATGATCCAGTCGGCGTGGGCCATCACGGCCTGGTGGTGCTCGATGACGATGACGGACTTGCCGGCGTCGACGAGGCGGTCGAGGAGGCCGAGGAGGTTCTGCACGTCGGCGAGGTGCAGGCCTGTGGTGGGCTCGTCGAGGATGTAGACGTCGCCCTTCTCCCCCATCTGCGTGGCGAGCTTGAGGCGCTGGCGCTCGCCGCCGGACAGCGTGGTCAGCGGCTGGCCGAGGGAGAGGTAGCCCAGGCCCACGTCGGCGAGCCGGTCGAGGATCTTCACCGCGGCCGGGATCTTGGCCTCGCCCTCGCTGAAGTGGGCCCGCGCGTCCACGACCGACATCTCGTGGACCTCGGCGATGTCCTTGCCGCCCAGGGTGTGCTCGAGCACCTCGGCCTTGAAGCGGCGACCCTCGCACTCCTCGCACGGCGACTCCACCGTCGCCATCGGACCGAGCTCGGTGAAGATCACGCCGGCGCCGTTGCAGGTCGGGCAGGCGCCCTCGGAGTTGGAGCTGAAGAGCGCGGGCTTCACGCCGTTGGCCTTGGCGAACGCCTTGCGGATCGGATCCAGGAGACCGGTGTAGGTCGCAGGGTTGCTCCGGCGTGACCCCTTGATCGCGCCCTGGTCGATGACGATGACCTCGTCGCGGCCGGCCAGCGAGCCGTGGATCAGCGAGCTCTTGCCCGACCCGGCGACTCCGGTGACGACGGTCAGCAGGCCGAGCGGGACGTCGACGTCCACGTCACGCAGGTTGTGCGTGCTCGCCCCCCGCACCTCCATCGTCCCGGACGGCTCCCGCACCGACTCCTTGAGCCGTGCGCGGTCGTCGAGGTGCTTGCCGGTGATGGTGTCGCTCCTGCGGAGGCCGTCGACGTCGCCCTCGAAGCAGATGCTCCCGCCCGCTGCTCCGGCCGCGGGGCCGATGTCGACCACGTGGTCGGCGATGCCGATGGTCTCGGGCTTGTGCTCCACGACGAGCACGGTGTTGCCCTTGTCACGCAGCTGCAGGAGCAGGTTGTTCATCCGCTCGATGTCGTGCGGGTGCAGCCCGATCGTCGGCTCGTCGAAGACGTAGGTGATGTCGGTGAGCGACGACCCGAGGTGACGGATCATCTTGGTGCGCTGGGCCTCACCGCCCGACAGGGTGCCGGCCGGCCGGTCGAGCGAGAGGTAGCCCAGGCCGATCTCGGAGAACGAGTCGAGCAGGTGCTGCAGGCCCTTCAGCAGCGGCGCCACCGACGGCTCGTCGAGGTCACGCACCCAGTCGGCGAGGTCGCTGATCTGCATCTCACACAGGTCGGCGATCGACTTGTCGTTGATCTTCGACTTCCGCGCCTCCGGCGTCAGGCGGGTGCCGTCGCAGTCGGGGCAGGTCTGGAAGGTCACCGCCCGCTCCACGAAGCGACGGATGTGCGGCTGCATCGCCTCGGGGTCCTTGGAGAGCATGGACTTCTGGATCTGCGGGATCATGCCGGTGAAGGTCAGGTTGACCCCCTCGACCTTGATCTTGGTCGGCTCCGACCACAGCATCGTCTCGAGCTGCTTCTTCGTGAACGACTTGATCGGCTTGTCCATCGGGAGCCCCATGCCCTCGAACAGCCGGCCGTACCACCCGTCCATCGAGTAGCCGGGCACCGTCAGCGCACCTTCCGAGAGCGACTTGTTCTCGTCGTAGAGCGCCGTGCGGTCGATGTCGTTGACCTTGCCCATGCCCTCGCAGCGCGGGCACATGCCGCCGAGGTAGACCTCCTGCTTCGCGATCCGGCGCTCGGTGCGGCCGCCCTTCTCGGTGGTCATCATCCCGCTCGCCTTGCGGGTCGGGACGTTGAAGGAGTACGCCGTCGGCGGGCCGACGTACGGGTCGCCGAGCCGGCTGAAGAGGATCCGCAGCATCGCGTTGGCGTCCGTGGCGGTGCCGACCGTGGAGCGCGGGTTGGCGCCCATCCGCTCCTGGTCGACGATGATCGCCGTGGTGAGGCCCTCGAGGTGGTCGACGTCGGGTCGCGCGAGGGTGGGCATGAAGCCCTGCACGAACGCGCTGTAGGTCTCGTTGATCATCCGCTGCGACTCCGCCGCGATGGTGGCGAAGACCAGCGAGCTCTTGCCCGAGCCGGACACCCCGGTGAAGACGGTCAGGCGGCGCTTGGGCAGCTCGATGCTGACGTTCTTGAGGTTGTTCTCCCGCGCTCCCTCGACACGGAGGAACGCGTGGTCGTCGGCCGGATGTGTGGTGGTCATGGTGCGCGTCTCCCCTGTGATGTGGCCTGTCGTCTGACGGGCCGGCCGTGCCGGACCCGAGCCCTCCCGTGGCGGGGGCAATCCTGCCAGTACGACGCCTCGCGCGCCCCTGGTGTGACCGGCACCCGCCCCTCGGGTGGGGTGCGCGGTTTGTCCACCGTGCCAGTGTCGAGACATGAGCACCCAGGACGACCGGACCACGACCGTTGCCGAGATCATGCAGGAGACCGACATCGCCGTGCTGACCTACGTGTCGCTCGACGGACACCTCGTCTCCACGCCGATGGGCACGCAGGACTTCGAGGACCCGGGCACCACCTGGTTCCTCACCGAGCGCAGCAGCGACAAGGTGCGCGCCATCGAGGCCGACCCCCGGGTGAACGTGTCCTACTCCAGCAAGGCCGGCTGGGTCTCGCTGACCGGCACCGCCCACGTCAGTGACGACCGTGCCAAGCTCCACGACCTCTGGGACGCCTCCGCCGGCGCCTTCATGTCCGGCGGTCCGGACGACCCCGACAACGTGCTGCTGCGCATTGACGGCGCCACGGCGGAGTACTGGGAGTCCCCCGGCAAGGTCGCCGTCGCCGTCCAGATGGCCAAGGGGCTCGTCAGCGACGACAAGCCCGACCTCGGCGACAACGACACCGTGCAGCTCTGAGCGGGGGCGCCTCGTGCTCGTCGACGCTCACGGTCCTGCCACCGCCGACGAGTCGTGGCGGCGCTTCACCACGCCCGAGACCTGGCCGACCTGGGCACCGCTGATCCGTGAGGTCGAGGCGTCCGACGACGTGCTGGCCGCCGGTACGACGGGTCGGGTGCACGGTCCGGGCGGCGTGGCCGTCGACTTCGAGGTCACCCGGGTCGACCCGGCCCTACGATCGTGGACCTGGCGGGTCGGACGCGGGCCCGCCGCGGTCTCGATGGACCACCACGTCCTCCCGGCGCCCGGTGGCGGCAGCCGGGCGATGCTCCGCGTGCCCGCACCCGCCGCTGCCCTGCTCCAGCCCTACCGGCTGCCCGCCGGTGCGGCGCTGCGCGGGCTCGTGCGCGAGCCCGGCGGCGAGGGTGCGCCCGAGGCCGTCGAGTCGTTCGACTTCGCCTTCGCACCGAACTACGTCGCCCCCGCGCGCGCCTTCGGCGTCACCCCGGCCTCGACCACGGTGGAGGTCGGCCCGGCGTGGCTCTTCGTCCGCTACGGCCCGTGGCGCCTGGTGACCCCACGGTCCAACATCGCCTCGGCCGAGCTCTCCGGTGGTTTCGCGTGGCACCGCACCGCGGGTCCGCCGCACCTGTCGCTCAGCGACCGCGGCGTCTCGTTCACGACGAACGGCGACCGTGCCCTCTGCCTGACCTTCCACGAGCCCGTCCCGGCGATCGACCCCACCGGCACCATCACCCACCCGGGCGCCACGATCGCCGCAGCCGACCCGCGCCGGCTGGCGTCGGCGCTCGGATTCACGCTCGATGAGTAGCCCGGGTGCCGGAGACCCATCGGGGCTAGGGTCGCGGAGCATGGACATGCTGCGGGGCGCACAGATCGCCGGGGCCGGACTGACCGAGTGGCGCAAGCTGGCGCAGGGACTGCACGCGCGCTACCTGACGGCGGACTTCGCCACCGCTGTGCGCTTCCTCGCCGCGGTGGGCGAGGCGGGCGACGAGATCGGGCACCACCCGCGCGTGACGATCGGCCAGGGGCACGTCGACCTCGAGCTGGTCACCGGCGACGCGATCTACCGCGACGACGAGGGCACCGAGCACGTCGTCGAGTGGGTGACCCAGCAGGACGTCGACCTCGCCCGCCGGGTCACCGAGATCGCTGCGGAGCACGGTCTGGACGCCGACCCCGCCTCTGTCAGCGAGGTCGAGCTCGGCCTCGACGCGGCGGGCTCGGCCGCCGTCGCCCCCGTGTGGGCGGCCCTCCTGACGGGCGACGCCGCGTCCCAGGGCCGGGGCTCGCCCAGCGACGAGGTGCGCGACGCCACGGGCCGCGTCCCGAACCTGTGGTTCGACGACCTCGCCGCCGATGCGACCTCGGGCCAGCGGTTCCACGTCGAGGTCTACGTGGCACTCGAGGTCGTCGAGCAGCGGGTCGCCGCCGCCGTCGCCGCGGGCGGGACCGTCGTCGACGACAGCGATGCGCCCGGGCTCACCGTGATCGCCGACCAGGAGGGCAACCGGGGCGTCATCTGCGCCGACACGTCCGCCGCGCAGCAGGACTGAAACGGGGTCGGCGCCCTAGGGTCCCGGTATGGGAATCGTGCACAAGGCCACGCTGTCGCCGTCCAAGCAGGAGCTCGTCGAGGCCTGGTTGCCCAGCCGCCCGTGGGCAGAGGGCCGCACGATCGCCGGGAAGGTCGCGGAGTACAGGTTCGACGACCCCGACGGCGAGGTGGGTGTCGAGACGATTCTCTGGCGAGCCGAGGACGGCTCCGTGCTGCAGACCCCGCTGACCTACCGCGCCTCCCCGCTCGCCGGCGCCGAGTCGCACCTCATCGCGACGACCGCCCACTCCGTCCTCGGCGAACGGTGGGTCTACGACGGGTGCGGCGACCCCGTGTGGGCACGGACCCTGGTTGCAGCGATCCTCACCGGTGCGCGACAGTCGCAGATGTTCTTCGAGGAGGACGGCCGCAGGATCGACATCCCGCCGCGCATGGAGGTGCGCGGCAGCGGTAGTGGCGATGACGCGGACGTGCCCGACATCGCCCGTGTGGACTCCATGACCGACGACGGCGCCGTCACGACCGTGCTCGCGGGCACGGTCGACCTCGCTGTCGCCCGCATCGTGGGTACGCCGCTGGGCGAGGGCCCGTACCTCGACGGGACGGTCGGCGAGTCCGACGAGCGGATCGTCCTCGCCGTCCTGCGCCGAAGCTAGGCGCCGCTCAGCACCGCGCCACCTCGAGCCCGAGCCACTCCCCCAGCGCATCGAGCTCGGCATGCACCCGCCGGCGCCGCGCCGCGGACCAGTCGTCGTCCTCGTGCACCGCGTCGACGATCAGCACGCCTGCCTCTCGGTCGGCCGTCGCGTCGACCTTGCCGACGAGCTCGTCGCCGTCGAGCACCGGCATCGCCCAGTAGCCCCACTGGCGCGACGCTGCGGGCTTGTACATCTCCAGCTGGTAGTCGAAGTCGAACACGTCCTCCATCCGCTTCCGGTCGAAGACCAGCCGGTCCAGCGGGGACAGGATCGCGGTGCGACCCTCGAAGTCGTCGAGGTCGTCCAACCGGTCGGGGTCCACGCACCACAGCCCGCGTACGCCGTCGACGCGGGCCGCCGCGCCCGTGCCGCGGACGTCGTACCTCTCGTCCCACGCCTCCAGGGCCCGCGGGCGGGCGATGCCGAGCGCCCGCAGTCGCCGGGCGGCAAGCGTCTGGTGCGCCTCCTCCGCGGGCACGGCCGGGTCGCCGGGGTGGACGCGCTCGGCGAGGTCCCAGCGCCGCTCCCGCCCCTCGCGAGAGGCGACCGCGACCTCCCCGCGCGCCTCCAGGCACTCGAGGAGCTTCATCACGTTCTTGTCGTTGGTCCACCCGGTCGAGCGCCAGCGCACCTCGCAGGTGTCCGGCAGGTCCCGGGCGGCGGTCGGGCCCTCCGCGCGCAGCAGCGCGAGGATGTCGCGGCGACAGCCGTCGTTGGCGGCCACCCAGTCGGCGAGGTCCTCCTGCCACTCCTTCAGGGGCGGCTCGCCGGGCCAGGCGTCCATGTCGGCGCGGTGCAGCGCGACGTCCTCGCTGGGCAGCAGCATCGCCCGGAGCTCGACGAGGGCGCCGTCGCCGACGAGCTCCTCGAGGTCCTCCGGCTCGTACGCGTTCCCGAGGCGGGTCCACAGGGCGAGGTCGGCGTGCAGGGCCACGACGCGGGTGAGGTCGACCTGCAGGAAGCCGAGGTGTCGCACCACCTCCAGCACGTCGCCGGGCCGCGGTGCGGCCAGCAGCTGGGCGCACACGGCGATGCGGCGAGCCTGTCGCGGCGACAGCTCGAGGCTCGGAGGGGCGCCCATGCCGCGATCCTAGGACCGGGGCGTGGCGTGTCGGGGCCAGGCGGCATGGCCCGAACGGGTCATTCCTGACCCAGATCGGGCATTACCGGCGGGTTCCCGCCCGCACCGCGCCCGGCGGTGCCACCGTGGACGTCATGTGGGACACCGTCGAGACCAGCTCGGTCCACCTCTCTCACGACCTGCCGTGCACCGAGTGCGGCCACGGTCGTCACACCTACCTGCCGTGCTCGGACACCTGCAGCTGCGCCCACGGGCGCGACCGCGTGCTCAGCAACGCCTGAGCCGCCGGCCGCCACCCCAGAGTCGGGCCTCAGCGCTCGCGCACTGAGTCGTCCTTCGCACGCCGCCGGACCCGGCGGCTCGCCTTCGACACGAACCCCTCGCGCGGCGGCGGGTTGCCGTCCTCGTCCAGGGCGTACGACTCCACCTTCGCCAGCCGCGGCCGGTCGTGGTCGTCCACGACCTCACCGGTGACCCACCACATGCGCAGGCTCGGTCCGGCCAGCCGGAGGAAGGCCAGGTTGTTGTCGAACCACGGCCCCTCGGCGTAGGTCCACCTGAGGGGCGCGTCGGGCACCCGCGCCGACTTCGACGCGAGCCGCCCCATGGGACCGGCGACGCCGTACGAGAGCACGGCCGTCGCGAAACGCATGTTGCGCGAGAGCGGGTTGCGGATCGGCGAGCACACCGCCTGGAGCACGGTCGAGCGCAACGCCGGACCACCGTGGGCGGGACGGGCCTCGCTGACGTAGCTGTGGTGCACGTCGCCGGAGAGGAACGTGACCGTGGACGGCGCCCGGCCGCGCTTCCCGGCAGCGACCTCCATCGCCTGCTGTGCGACCTGCTGGAAGCTGGTCTGGAACGCACCCCAGTGCTCGAGGTCGACCAGCTGGCGCAGCTTCTCCCCCGCCCGGCCGCCGCGCTCTCCCCACGCGCCCTGCGCGAGCGCCTCGCTGAACGCCTCGAGGTGGTGGAGGCCGCGGGCGAGCAGGAAGGGCAGCGACGTGCCGATCAGCAGGTGATCGACGTCGCCGCGCAGCTGCTCGTCGAGCCAGGCCGCCTCGTCGTCGTCGAGCAGGGCGCGGTCGTCCGGGTCGAGCTTGCGGGCTGCGCGCGAGTCGACGACCACGAGGCGGGCCTGCGTGTCGAAGTCGCGGGTGTAGCTCCACCGGTAGGTCTGGGGCTTCTGATCGACCCGGTCCGCGAACTCGTCGAGGAACGGACCGAGGTCCTGCTCGGCGTCGCCACGGTGTGCCAGCACCTGCGCGTACACCTCGTCCTTCTCCCGCTCGGCGGGCGACAGGTTGCCGAGGTGCTGGTACACCCAGTACGACGCAAGTCCGGAGACGATGCGGCCGTGCCACCACGACGTGGCCTCCATCTCGCGGCGCCAGTCCATCGAGGTGTTCCAGTCGTCGCGGATGTCGTGGTCGTCGAAGATCATCGCGCTGGGCACGGTCGACAGCAGCCACCGGTTGGCGGGGTCGGACCATGCGAGCTTGTAGAGGTGGGCGTACTCCTCGTAGTCCTTCAGCTCGGTCCAGGGCGCCTGCTCGATGTCGCGCCGCGACTCGATGAACTCCCGCATCGCGTCGGTGGTCTCGTCGGCGTAGACCTGGTCGCCCAGGAAGAGCACGAGGTCGGGCAGCCGGTCCGGGTCGAGGTCGGCGTCGGACGGGTCGGCGGCCTCGACCTGGCCGGCGACGCGGAGCGCCCACGCGCGCAGGGCGTCGACGCCGTGGGTCTTGTTCCCCTTCTCGTCGTGGGAGACCGAGGTGCGGCAGGAGCCGAACGACAGGTGGAGGGGACGTCCCGCCTCGAGGGTGGCGATGACGGGGTCCGGGAACGGCGACCCCGCGGGCGGCCAGACCCGGTCGTCGTCGATCGCGAGGGAGTACGCCTCGGTGGTGCCGGGCTCGAGGCCGTCGAGCTCGACGAGGGCGTAGTGGTGGCCGTGGACCACGAACGTCTGGGCGGTCGCCGAGGCGGCGCCCCGGGTGACGGTGACGGCCGCGGGAGCGGCCGTCTCGACCCAGATGGTCGCCGACGTCTCGTCGACGTAGCGGAGCAGCGGGCCCAGGAGCAGTCGGTCGTCGGGTGTCGTCATGGGTGGAGGAGCACCTTGATCGCGCGACGCTCGTCCATCGCCTTGTAGCCCTCGGCCGACTCGGCCATCGGCAGCGTCAGGTCGAAGACCTTGCCCGGGTCGATCGCACCCGACAGCACGCGGTCGAGCAGGTCGGGCAGGTAGCGACGCACGGGAGCCATGCCTCCGGCGAGGCCGACGTTCTTCTGGAACATCCGGCGCACCGGCAGCTCGACACCGTGGGGCACGCCGACGAAGCCGACGGTCGAGCCCGGGCGGGCGACGGTGAAGGCCGTCTTCATCGCGCCGTCGGTGCCGACGCACTCGAGGACGGCGTCGGCCCCCACCCCGTCGGTGAGGTCGGCGATGCGCGCCTCCCCCTCCTTGCCGCGCTCGGCGACCACGTGGGTCGCCCCGAAGGCGCGGGCGATCTCCTGGCGGGGCTCGTGGCGCGACATCGCGATCACGCGCTCGGCGCCCATCTGGGCCGCGGCCAGGACGCCGCTGAGGCCCACCGCGCCGTCGCCGACCACGACGACGGTGTGGCCGGGCTGCACGCCTGCGGCGACCGCGGCGTGCCACCCGGTCGCCATCACGTCGGTCAGGGCCAGCAGCGACGGGATGAGCGCGTCGTCGGGCATCCCGTCCGTGGCGACGAGGCTGCCGTCGGCCTGGGTCACCCGGGCGTACTCGCCCTGTCCGCTCTGGGTGACCCCGAGGTTGACGCACGCCGACTGCATGCCGGCACGGCAGTGGGCGCAGGTGTTGTCGCAGTGGCAGAACGGCACGATCACGAAGTCGCCGACCTTGGTGGTCGAGACGTCCGAGCCCACCTCCTCCACGACGCCGACGCACTCGTGGCCGATGGTCGAGCCCGCCGTGACGTCGTTCTCGCCGCGGTAGGGCCACAGGTCGGAGCCGCAGATGCAGCCCGCGACCACCTTGACGATGGCGTCGGTGGGCTGCTCGATCCGCGGGTCGGGCACGTCCTCGAAGCGGATGTCACCGGGCGCATGGATGGTGGTTGCACGCATGCGGCGATCCTGCCACGGCGGTCGGCAGCCGACCCCTCCCCGGGGGCGAGCGTCCCAGTCCGACCCCGGAGTGCCGATCTGGCTTTATCTCATATCTGAGATACCGTGATCGGCATGGCTGACTACAAGGGTCGCATCGGCAACCTCATCCGCGACGCCCGCAAGCACCGCGGGCTCACCCAGCACCAGCTGGCAGAGCTGCTCGGCACGAGCCAGAGCGCCATCAACCGCATCGAGAAGGGCCACCAGAACCTCTCGCTCGAGATGCTCGCGCGCATCGGCGCGGCCCTCGACTCGGAGATCGTCGCCCTGGGCGCGGGGCCCACCCACCTGCGCGTCGACGGTCCGACGACGCTGTCCGGCTCGATCGACGTCAAGACCTCCAAGAACGCCGGCGTGGCACTGCTGTGCGCCTCCCTGCTCAACAAGGGTCGTACGACGCTGCGCAAGGTCGCGCGCATCGAGGAGGTCAACCGCCTCCTCGAGGTACTCAACTCCCTCGGCGTGGCCACCCGCTGGGTCGGCGACGACAACGACCTGGAGATCATCCCGCCCGCGGACCTCAACCTGGCCGCGATCGACGAGACGGCAGCACGACGGACGCGCTCGGTGATCATGTTCCTCGGCCCGCTGCTGCACCGCTACGACGAGTTCGACCTCCCCTACGCCGGCGGGTGCAACCTCGGTGAGCGCACGGTCGAGCCGCACATGTCGGCGCTGCGTCCCTTCGGGCTCGAGGTCAAGGCGAGCGACGGCAGCTACCACGCCAGCGTCAACCGCACCATCGAGCCGTCGCGCCCGATCGTGCTGACCGAGCGCGGCGACACGGTCACCGAGAACGCGCTGATGGCGGCCGCCCTCCACCCGGGCACCACGGTGATCCGCAACGCCTCGTCCAACTACATGGTCCAGGACCTGTGCTTCTACCTCCAGCGCCTGGGCGTGGAGGTCGAGGGCATCGGCACCACGACGCTCAAGGTCACCGGCCGGTCGTCCATCGACGTCGACGTCGACTACGCCCCCGCCGAGGACCCGATCGAGGCGATGTCACTCCTCGCGGCCGCCATCGTCACCAAGTCGTCCATCACCATCCGCCGGGTGCCGATCGAGTTCCTCGAGATCGAGCTCGCGACCCTGGAGGAGATGGGCTTCCGCTACGACCGCTCCCCCGAGTACGCCGCGCTCAACGGCGAGACCCGGCTGGTCGACATCACCACGCATCCCTCCGAGCTCCGCGCGCCGCTCGACAAGATCCACCCGATGCCGTTCCCCGGCCTCAACATCGACAACCTGCCGTTCTTCGCCGTCATCGCCGCCGTGGCCGACGGCCAGACGCTGCTGCACGACTGGGTCTACGAGAATCGCGCCATCTACCTCACCGAGCTCAACAAGCTCGGCGCCCAGGTCAAGCTGCTCGACCCGCACCGCGTGCTGATCGAGGGCCCGACGCACTTCTCCGGCGCCGAGATCGTCTGCCCGCCCGCCCTGCGCCCGGCCGTCGTGCTGCTCATCGCGATGCTCGCCTCGAAGGGCCGCAGCGTGCTGCGCTCGACGTACGTCATCCACCGCGGCTACGAGGACCTCGCCGAGCGCCTCAACGAGCTCGGCGCCAACATCGAGACCTTCCGGGACATCTGAGCCGCGCAGCGTCGACCGAGGGACGAGGTCGGCGCGTGGGCGCGGCCAGATCGAGTAAGCCCCGCGGCTGAGGAACGAAGCCGCGGAAKGGCCGTATCGAGATCTCACCTTCGAGGTGGGTCTCGATACGCCTCGCTCGTTCCTCGCTCGGCTACTCGACCAGCGAGGGGATGGGGCCTGCTCGACCAGCGAGGAGGTGGCTCAGCTGAACAGAGTCTCCACCCAGGCGCGGGAGACCTTGCCGGCGGCGGGCGGGGCGGTCATGTCAGCGGTGATGCGGGGCAGGGGTGCGGTGTGCTGGCCGGCGTTGCGGTGCCAGTCGTTCTCGGCCTCGACCAGCATGCCCAGGTCGGCGCGCGCGAGGAACACCCCGTGCCCCTCGGGGCACGAGCTGACCGTCGCCTCGCCAAGGCTCCGCTGATCCATCTCGACACCGCACCGGGGACACGTCATGCTCTCCATCCCCCGACGGTACCGCTGACCCCCATACTTCTCGCGTGGAACCACCGCACCCGACTGGACCGGCCTACCTCGACGCCCGACGCCCGCTGGCCTTCGCCCATCGCGGCGGCGCCTACCACCCGGACATCGAGGGCCTCGAGAACACGCTCGCGGCGTTCACCCATGCGGTGGAGCTGGGCTACACCTATCTCGAGACCGACGTCCACGTGACCAGCGACGGGGTGCTGTTGGCCTTCCACGACACGGTCCTGGACCGGGTGACCGACCGCACCGGCAGCATCGCGGACTCGACGTACGACGAGGTGCAGCAGGCGATGATCGGCGGGCGGGAGCGGGTGCCGACCCTGGCCGACCTCTTCGACGCCTTCCCGGGCGCGCGGTTCAACATCGACATCAAGTCCGAGGACGCGGTCGAGTCGCTCGCGCAGTTCATCGAGGAGCACCAGGCGTGGGACCGGGTGCTGGTCGGCTCGTTCTCCGGCCGCCGGATGAACGCGTTCCGCCGGCGCACGGGAGGCCGGGTGGCCACGTCCGCCCACCCGCTCGAGGTGGTCGCCTTCGTGCTCTCCCCCAGCGCCCGGCTCGCCCGGTGGCTCACCCGCGGTCGGCCGGTGGCGCTGCAGGTGCCCCACCGCCGCGGTCGGGTGCTCGTGGTCTCACGCGGGCTCGTACGACGGGCGCAGGCGGTAGGCGTCCAGGTGCACGTGTGGACCATCGACGACCCAATTGAGATGAACGCCCTCCTGGACCGTGGTGTCGACGGCATCATGACCGATCGCACGGACATACTCAGGGACGTGCTCCGCGCACGCGGACAGTGGAACGGCCCCGACCTCTGAGGTCCGGGGACCGCATGGAGGGGAACGCATGACCGACGTGGACGGCGGGATCGCCAACCTCAAGCCGCTGGAGCAGGCCCGGGAGCAGAAGGCCTGGTACTGGTACGACTGGGCGAACAGCGCCTACACGACCACCATCGGCACCGTCTTCTTCGGCCCCTACTTCATCAACCTCGCCGAGAACGCCGTCGGCGGCGAGGACGGCCGCTTCGAGGTGGCCGGGCTCTCGCTCCCGCCGGACTCGCTGTTCTTCTGGCTGATCACGGTCTCCACGATCCTGTCCGCGCTGGTCCTGCCGCCGCTGGGGGCGTACGCCGACCGTGTCGCGAACAAGAAGCGGCTGCTGGCGACCCTGGCCTGGATCGGCTCGTTCTTCGCCGCCCTGATCTTCTTCGCCACCGGTGACAACTGGCAGCTCGCCGCCGTCGGCATCGTGCTGGGCAACCTGTTCTTCGGCGCGGCCGGCGTGGTCAACGACTCGATCCTCCCGCTCATCTCCGACGAGGACGACCGGGACCGGGTCTCCTCGCGCGGCTGGGCGTTCGGCTACCTCGGCGGCGGCCTCCTGCTCGTGCTCAACCTGGCCGTCTACCTCGGCCACGAGGCCCTGGGGCTCGACGAGGCGCTCGCCGCCCGCCTGTGCATGCTGTCGGCCGCCGTGTGGTGGGCCGGGTTCACCTTCATCCCCTACCTCCGGCTCAACGACCACCCGCCCGTGGCCGTCGAGCAGGTCGAGGGCAACGCGATCCGCCGCAGCTTCGGCCAACTCGTCGCCACCCTGCGCGACATGCGCCAGTACCCGATGGCGCTGACGTTCCTGATCGCCTACCTGTTCTTCAACGACGGGATCCAGACCGTCATCGCGTCCGCGTCGGTCTACGGCTCCGAGGAGCTCGGCCACGGCCAGACGATCCTGATCGCGACCATCCTCATGGTGCAGTTCGTCGCCTTCGGCGGTGCGCTGCTCTTCGGCCGGCTCGCGGGCCGGATAGGCGCCAAGCGGACCATCCTGATGGGCCTCGTGATCTGGTGCGTCATCGTGACCGCGGGCCTGTTCCTGCCCGCCGGCAACGTCGCGCTCTTCCTGCTGATGGGCGTCGCGATCGGCATCGTGCTCGGCG
The DNA here is from genome assembly GCF_054049275.1 of Nocardioides sp. P5_E3. NCBI lineage: Bacteria > Bacillati > Actinomycetota > Actinomycetes > Propionibacteriales > Nocardioidaceae > Nocardioides > Nocardioides sp. P5_E3. The sequence continues at coordinate 58,157 of NZ_JBFUMR010000025.1, read as the reverse complement.
GCACCCAGGCCCTCGCCCGGTCGTACTTCTCGCTCCTGATCCCCCGAGGCAAGGAGGCGGAGTACTTCAGCTTCTACCACGCGATGGATCGCGGGACGTCGTGGTTCGGCACCGCGACCTTCGGCATCGTGCTGGCCATCACGGACTCCTACCGGCCGGCGCTGTTCGCCCTGATCGCCTTCTTCGTCATCGGTGGGCTGCTGCTGACCCGCGTCGACACCGAGCGGGGCATCCGCGAGGCCGGCAACGACGTGCCCGCCGTGATCTGAGCCGACCGACCCGCACCCCGGAAGGCAGACATCACCCCCTGGGGTGAAGTTCGTCTCGCCTGAGCGTGGCCGACACCACCACGAATCCACGGAATTGTGCTGTCCCCGCTACCGTTGAAGATCGTAGAAGTTCCAGGCGCAGCCGAGCCGCGTCGTCACCAGCGGCGTCACGATCCACGGTCTGGCTCGTTGCACCTGGAGAACCCGAACACAACACAACGGGTGTCAGCAACCCAATGGAGGTGGGCACGGTGGCGGAGCGCACACTACGTGGCGCACGGCTCGGCGGCCAGAGTTTCGAGGATGAGCGCGGCATCGAGTTCGCAGCTCGTCAGCAGGTCGGTTACCGGTGCAAGCAAGGACATGACTTCGAGGTCACGATGTCGGTCGAGGCCGACATCCCGGCAGTGTGGGAGTGCCCGCGCTGCGGCGCCGAGGCGCTGAGCACCGCGGGCATCCTCCCGGAGGCCAAGGTCGAGAAGCCGGCTCGTACGCACTGGGACATGCTCCTGGAGCGTCGCTCGGAGAAGGAGCTCGAGGACATCCTCAAGGAGCGCCTCGAGCTGCTGCGCGGCGGCGAGATCGGCCCGGCGCACCTGCACCGCGCCAACAAGAAGAAGCGGGTCAGCTGATCACCTGACAGGTGCCTGCTAGCGGAGCTCGCGGGCACCGTCGTCAGGGGAGGTCGAGTGGCCGCGCGAGCGAGCTTGCGAGCTCGCGCCCGGCTGTACCGAGACCCTTCACTCGACGACGTCGCCCCGGACCACCGGGCCTCCGGGCCCCGGTCCGGGGCGTTCGTCGTCTCCGGGACCGAAACCGGCTCCGAACCCGGGGCCGAACCCCGGTACGCCCCCCGGGCGTCCGAACGGCGTACCGAAGCTGGGCGCCACCACCAGACGGCGCTCGACCACCTTGGTGAGCAGTCGGCGTGCCACGGGCCGGGTGAACGGCAGGATCAGCACGATCCCGGCGATGTCGAGGACGAAGCCGGGGCTGAGCATCAGCGTGCCGCCGATGAGGATCAGGGCTCCGTCGGCGATCTCGCGGGCGGGCATCCGGCCGCTCTGGAGCGCCTCGCGCAGGGCGATCCACGCGCGACCGCCCTCACGCTTGATCAGCCATGCGCCGAGCATGCTGTCGAGGACGAGCAGGACGATGGTCCACCAGGGTCCGACGAGCTGGCCGACCTGCAGGATGGCCCAGATCTCGACCAGCGGCACGACGACGAACGCGACGGCGAGGACCGGGCGCACCCACCGGCGGCGCCGTCGCGGACCTGTGGGCGGGGTGGGAGCGGTCATGCCCGCGCCCTGGCCCGTCGAAGCTGCCGGCGACGCTCGGAGAGCCCCCACCGGGTGATCATCCGCAGCGACTCGCTCGCGACGTGCCCGCTCATCTTGGAGTCGCCGCGCTCGCGCTCGATGAACTCGATCGGCACCTCCGTCAGGCGGAGGCCGCGACTCACGGTGCGGTAGGCGAGGTCGGTCTGGAACACGTATCCAGTAGACCTCACCGAGCCAAGGTCGATCGCCTCGAGCGTCGTACGACGGAACAGGCGGTAGCCGGCCGTTGCGTCCTTGACGCGGATGCCGAGCAGCAGCCGGACGTAGAGGTTGCCGCCGCGCGAGAGCAGCAGGCGCTGGACGGGCCAGTTGACCACCGACCCACCCGGGACGTAGCGCGAGCCGATCACGAGGTCGGCGGTGTGCAGCGCGTCGAGCAGCCGCTGCAGCTGCTCGGGCTGGTGGGAGCCGTCGGCGTCCATCTCGCCGATGACGTCGTAGCCCGCGCGGAGCGCTACGTCGAAGCCGTGGAGGTACGCGGCGCCCAGTCCCGCCTTCTCGGTGCGGTGCACGACCTTCACGGCCGGGTCGGCGGCCGCCAGGCGGTCGGCGAGGTCACCGGTGCCGTCGGGGCTGTTGTCGTCGACGACCAGCACGTCGACGCCGGGTTGGGCGGCACGCAGCCGCCCGACGATCCACTCGAGGTTCTCCGACTCGTTGTAGGTCGGGACGACCATCACGCAGCGGCCGAGGCCGTCGACACTCACGCGGGCGTACCTCGCTCCACTGGTTGCGGGGGCTGCAGGGGCTGCTGCAGCTCGTGGCCGACGCGGTCGCGCTGCCGGCGACGACGATAGGTGATGAGCACCACCGCTGTGTGCAGGACGAGGAAGAGCATCACGAGTCGTCCCGGCCAGACGCCGAGCCGGACGGCGAGGGTGCGGGTCGTGCTGAGGCCGACGTCCTCCACGAGGACCTCCTGCCCGCGCGCCGGGACCGAGGCGACCACGGTGCCGTCAGGGCGTACGACGCCGGAGATGCCGTTGATCGCGGCCACGACCACCCAGCGTCCGGTCTCCTGCGCCCGCAGACGGCTGATCTCGAACTGCTGCGCGAGCTGGCCGGTGCGGCTGAACATCGCGTTGCTCGTCTGCACCGTGACCAGCTCGGCGCCTCGCGACACCTGGCCGGCGATGCCCTCGTCGTAGGCCACGTCGAAGCAGATCGCATCGGCCACGCGCAGGCCGCCGATCCGGATCGGCTCCAGGCTGGTGCCGCGGACCATGTCTCGCGGGACCTCGGTGAGCCGGCCGTAGGTCGACGGCATCCAGCTGCTGCCGCGGAAGGGGATGTACTCGCCGTAGGGCACCGGGTGCCGCTTGGTGTAGCGGTCACCGCTGCCGAGGCCCGGCTGGTAGACGATCCCCTGGTTGAGCACCTGGGTGTCGTCGAGCGGGTTGCTGTTGGTGCCGCCCACGAGGATCGGCACGCCGATCGCGTCGGAGGCCGCGACGATGCCGGCGTGGACCTCGGTGTCGAGGAACGGGTCGACAGCCGTGGAGTTCTCCGGCCAGACCACGAAGTCGGGGAGCGGCTTCTCCCCCGCGGCGACCGCGTCGGCGAGGTCCTCGGTGAGCCGCACGTGGTTGGCCGTCACCTCGCGGTGGACGGCCGGCACGTTGAGGCCCGTGCCGGGCACGTCGCCCTGCACGGCCGCGACCGTGGCCGTGCCGCTGCGCTCGAGTGGGAACGGCACGAGCGCGGGCGCGAGGGTCACCACGGCCAGCCCGGCCACGACGGCGTACGTCGTCCGGGTGGGCGAGCGCACCTGCAGCACGACCCACGCGAGCGTCGTGCCCGTCAGCGCGACGAGGAAGCTGACGCCGACCATGCCGATCCACGGCAGGGCGTCGGCCCACGGGGTGCCGGCCGTCGCGTAGACCAGCCGGCCGAACGGCATCCCGCTGAAGGGGAATCCGCTGCGCAACGTCTCGATCCCGACCCACCACAGCGCGGCGAGGACCGGCCACGCGCGCACCCGCATGCTCCACGAGATCCCGATGCCGAGGGGCACGAAGAAGGCCGCTTCCATGGCGCACATCGCGATCCAGGCGTCCGTGCCGACCGAGCGCATCCAGACCATCACGGCGTAGACGAAACCCACCCCGAAGACCAGGCTCGGGAGCCACGCCCGACGCGGCTCCAGGCCGCGCACGCACAGGACGAGCACCGCGATCGCGGGGGGCATCAGCCACGAGTAGCCGACCGGCTCGAACGCCGCCGCCAGCACGAGCCCGCCGGCGAGGGCGAGGAGGCAGCGGAGCAACACGCACAGACCGTAGCCGACGGCCCGATGGGGAGCATCGAGCGCCTGCAGCGGTGCGGGAGGAACCGGGGGGCTTCGGACCAACACGCACTCGTCTGGCTGACGAGCGCGCGAAGTTGTCTACGGCCCTGTGGTCCCTCCCGCATCCAGCCCCCGCGGGGCGCCGTCGACCGGTCGACGGGCGGTGGGCACCGCTGGCTCCGCGTGCCCCACGCTCGTCTCCGCTCTGCCGAAGGCGCCACCCGCGAGCTGCACAGGCGGACCCCGGAACCCTCTCGTCCTCGCGAGGAGGTGTCAACACGCCCCTGACCTGCGACGACGTGCGTTCCTGCAGGTCAACGGACCGGGGGCCGGGCGAAACTCGTCCGACAAATCTCAGCCCCGTCGGCGTGTCGGCGCATGACACGCCGACGATGGGGTATCAGTCGCGCGGTGCGGGCGGGACGACGACCGTGCCCGTGGCGGTCGTGGCGACCACCGGCGGGTCCAGGACCTCCGCGCGCCCCGGTGCGGCGTCGCTCGGAGCGCCCCTCCCGACGACGTTCACGGCGAAGTCCATCACCCGGCTGCGGGTCCCCTCCTTCACCAGCGTCGCGGTGATCTCGAGGACGTCGCCGGCCCGGACCGGCGCCCGGAACTGGACGTCGGAGTAGGACGCGAACAGCCCTTCGTCGCCGTCGAGGACGATGCACATCTCCGTGGCCACGTCGCCGAACAGGCCGAGGCTGTAGGCCCCGTCCACGAGGTTGCCGGCGTAGTGCGCGTGGGAGTAGGGGACGTAGCGGCGGTGGGTGACCACGGTGCCGGTGCGGTCGTCGTTCATGAGGCCTTCTCCTGGGTGAGTCGGTGGACGATGAACGACGCGACCTCGCCCGGCGTCGTACCCCTGCTGAAGACGCGGTCGACACCGAGCTCGCCGGCCATCGTCTCGTCGAAGCGGGGTCCGCCGACGACGAGCAGGGGGCGCTTGGCGGCCGGGTAGGCCTCGCGGAAGGCCGCGGACATCTCACGCGTGTTGAGCAGGTGGGCGTCGCGCTGGGTGACCACCTGCGAGACAAGCACGGCGTCGGCCTTCTCCTCGCGGGCGGCCTCGACCAGCTGCGGGACGGACACCTGGGCGCCGAGGTTCACGACCTTGAGCTCGCGGTAGTACTCCAGGCCCTTCTCCCCCGCGAACCCCTTGATGTTGAGGATCGCGTCGATGCCGACGGTGTGGGCGTCGGTGCCGATGCAGCCGCCCACGACCACCAGGCGGCGCCGCATCGACCGCTTGATCGCGGCGTTGGCCTCCTTGGGCGTCAGCAGCGGGTAGTCGCGCTCCACGACCTCGACCGTGCTGGGGTCGACGAGGTGGTTGACCCGGCCGTAGACGACGAAGAAGGTGAAGCCCTCCCCCATCGGCTTGGCGTGGACGACCAGGGCCGGGTCCATGCCCATCTTGTTGGCCAGCTGCGCGGCAGCGCCCTCGGCGACCTTGGAGTGCTCGATCGGGAGGGTGAACGACAGCTGCACCATGCCGTCGCCGGTGGTGTCGCCATACGGTCGGATCAGACTCACTTCTCCTCCAGGATCTCGGTCGCCGGGTTGTAGTAGTCGGGCGCCTTCTCGGCGACGCCGTCGAGGCCCCTGCCCTTGTCGGCCGGGCGCTTCATCAGGCCGAAGGTGCCGTCGGCGATCGCCGAGAGCAGCGGCGGCTCCCCCGGCACGCTGCGGTCGGCCTTGATGTCCTCGAGCAGGCCGACCGCCTCGCCCAGCACCTCCCGGGCGCGCGAGGCGATGAAGCCGTCGGGCGAGGGGTGGAAGTCCTCGCGCAGGTTGCCGGCGGCGTTCATCACGTAGCGGACGTTCTGCAGGGCCAGGTCGCGGTCGGAGATCCACGGCGTCACGACGGCCTCGGTCATCATGCCGACGAGCAGGATGCCCTGGCCGGTCATGGCGCCGACGAGGTTGAAGAAGCCGTCGAGCAGGTAGCCCTTGAAGATGTCGCCGGTCATGTGCCGGGTGGGCGGCATCCACTTGAGCGGCGCGTCCGGGAACAGCTCGCGGGCGAGCATGGCGTGGGCCAGCTCGAGTCGGAACGAGTCGGGCACCTCAGGGTCGATCTCGAAGGCGTGGCCCAGGCCGAGCTGCCAGTCCTCGAGCCCGGCCTCCTTGGCGAAGTACTCGTTGAGCAGCTGGCTCGTCGTGACCGTGTGGGCGGCCTCGATCGCGTCGGCGGTGGTGAGGTAGTTGTCCTCGCCGGTGTTGATGATGATCCCCGCGCGTGCGTGGACCTGGCGGCTGAAGCGCTGGTCGACGAAGGTGCGGATCGGGTTGATGTCGCGGAAGAGGATCCCGTACATCGAGTCGTTGAGCATCATGTCGAGCCGCTCGAGCCCGGCGAGCGCCGCGATCTCCGGCATGCACAGCCCGGAGGCGTAGTTGGTGAGGCGGACGTAGCGACCGAGCTCCCTCGACGTCTCGTCGAGGGCGGCCCGCATCAGGCGGAAGTTCTCCTGCGTGGCGTAGGTGCCGGCGAAGCCCTCGCGAGTGGCGCCCTCCGGGACGAAGTCGAGCAGCGACTGGCCGGTCGAGCGGATCACGGCGATGACGTCGGCACCCTCGCGGGCGGCGGCCTGCGCCTGCGGGATGTCCTCGTGGATGTCGCCGGTGGCGACGATGAGGTAGATCCAGGGCTTGCTCGGGGCGTCGCCGACCTTCGCGATCATCCGCTCGCGGGCGACACGCTGCCGGTCGACCTGCTTGATGCCGGCCCCGACCGCCTTGCGGGCGGCAGTGCTCGCGCGCTTCGCGTCCTTGCCCTCGGGCACGCGGAACGTCACCGAGCCGGCGGCCGCCTTCTGGGCGAGCGTGAGCAGGTCGTCACCCTCGCCTCGGAGCAGGGCGTCCCACACCGGCAGGCTGACGCCGTGCTCGAGCCCGACGTCGGCGCGTACGACGTCGGCGAGCCGGTTGACCCACGGGGTGCCGTCCGGGTCGGCGCCGCCGAGCCCGGCCAGGCGCAGGGTGGCGCGCTCGACGCTCACCGTCGTGTGGCGCTGGGCGAGGTCGACGATCGGCTTGCCGACCTGGCGGGCCAGCGTGCGGGCACGGCGTACGTCGCCGCGGTCGATGCCGAGCGCGCTCGTGGGGCGGGCCATGTCAGATCCTCCGCTCGAAGAGTCCGCGGACACCGGCGTCGCCACGCAGCAGCTCCATCGCGTAGGCCGCGTGGCCGGGGACGTAGCCGTTGCCGACGAGCATCCGCACGTCGGCGGCCAGGCCCTCGGCGCCCAGGGCGGCGGCGCTGAAGCTGGTGGCCATGGAGAAGAAGATCACGGTGCCACCCTCGGCGGTGGCGAGGATCGCGCCGCCCTCGCACCCGGGGACGTCGACGCACACGACGGTGACGTCGGCCGGCCCGCCGGCGGCGGTGACGGCGTCCCGCAGCGCGATCGGGTCGCGGGCGTCGGAGACCGCGACGGCGTCGGCGAGGCCGGCGGCGGTGAGGAGGTCGTGCTCGGCCTCGTGGGGCACGACGCCGATCGTGCGGGAGGCGCCGGCCTTGCGGGCGGCGGCCAGGCTGAGGGAGCCGGACTTGCCCGCTCCCCCGATGACCGCGACGACCGGGGCGTGCCCGCGGGCGACGTACTCCTCCACGACGCGGGCGGTGAGAGCCGGAGCGCCGCAGACGTCCATCACGCTGAGCGAGAGGGCCGGGTCGAGGTCGTCGGGGATGACGGCGGCGATCGAGCGGCCGAACAGCACGGCGTAGCCGTCGCACGGCACCTGCTCGCTGTCGCCGTCCCATCGGGCCAGGCCGTCCTCGATGACGAGCGGGGTCAGCGTGAGGCTGACCAGGGTCGCGACGCGGTCCCCCACCGCGAGGCCGAGCGGCGACTCGGGACCGACCTCCTCGACCGTGCCGACGAGCATCCCGCCGGAGCCGGTCTCGGGGTTCTGCATCTTGCCGCGGGTGGCGACGATGTCGAGCACCTCAGCGCGGACGGCGTCGCCGTGCCTCTCGCCGTACTTCGTGTGCTTGCGCTCGAGCTGGCGGAACGACGCGGCGTCGAGGTTGAGCCGCTCGACGCGGATGCGCACCTCGTCGGGCCAGAGCTCGGCGCGGGTGTCGAGCCGCCGGGCGGCCTGGGGCAGCACGGCGCCGTCGTCGAGGACACGGTGCAGGCCGGTCGGGTCGCTGGTGCGGACGTCCGCCTGGATGTCCGAGGAGGTGTTCATGCAGGGCATCCTTCTAGGTTCGTCGCGTAGAACCGCAAATCTTGCGGCGTGGCATTGGACTCGCCGCATGTTCTCCACGTACTCTCCCAGATGTGTCGCCGCACACACAACCGGCGCGCCGTCAGACCTGACCCCCGCCGCTCACCGCGGTCCGGGGCCACCGCGAGGAGAACCCATGAGCATCGAGACCGCCACCTCGCTGGAGGGGGCACTCGCCACCGGCCAGCCCTACCCCTACCAGCGGGTCGAGCTCGTCGAGCCCGACTGGACGCGCTTCCCGGGCTGGTCCGACGTGACCGCCGCGGACTGGGCCTCTGTCCAGTGGCAGCGCGCCCACTGCATCAAGAACGTCAAGCAGCTGCGGGAGCTGATGGGCGATCTGATCGACGAGCGCTTCTACGCCGACCTCGAGCGCGACCAGGCCGAGCGGGCCACGATGTCGATGCTCGTGCCGCCGCAGATGATGAACACGATGGTGCCGACCGTGACGCCGGCGGGCCCGGGCTCGCTCACCGAGGCGTTCTACGCCGACCCGGTGCGCCACTACATGGTCCCGGTCTTCAGCGACCGCCGCACCGACTGGCCCTCCCACCCGCACGCCGCGCGCGACTCGCTCCACGAGCACGACATGTGGGCGACCGAGGGCCTCACCCACCGCTACCCCACCAAGGTGCTCGCCGAGCTGCTGCCGACGTGCCCGCAGTACTGCGGCCACTGCACCCGCATGGACCTCGTCGGCAACTCGACCGCGGTCATCGACAAGCTGAAGTTCGCCGGCAAGCCCAACGACCGGCTCGGCGACATGATCGACTACCTGCGTCGTACGCCGTCCGTGCGCGATGTCGTGGTCTCCGGTGGCGACGTCGCCAACATGCCGTGGCCGCGCCTCGAGGCGTTCCTGATGTCGGTGCTCGAGGTGGACAACATCCGCGACATCCGGCTCGCGACCAAGGCGCTCATCGGCCTGCCGCAGCACTGGCTGCAGCCCGACGTGGTCGAGGGCGTCGCCCGCGTCGCCGCCGTCGCCCGCTCGCGCGGCGTCTCGCTGGCGATGCACACCCACGCCAACCACGCGAACTCGATCACGCCGATCGTGGCCGAGGCCTCGCGGGCGATGCTCGACGCCGGCCTGCGCGACGTACGCAACCAGGGGGTGCTGCTCGACGGCGTCAACGCCGACCCGCACACCCTGCTCGACCTGTGCTTCCGGCTCCTCGACGGCGCGCAGATCATGCCCTACTACTTCTACATGTGCGACATGATCCCGTTCTCGGAGCACTGGCGGGTCTCGCTCGCCGACGCCCAGCGCCTGCAGCACCACATCATGGGCTACCTGCCGGGCTTCGCGACGCCGCGCATCGTGTGCGACGTGCCGTTCGTCGGCAAGCGCTGGGTGCACCAGAACGCCGACTACGACACCGAGCACGGCATCTCCTATTGGACGAAGAACTACCGCACCTCGATCGAGGCCGACGACGTCGAGGCCCTGTCGCGCTACTACGAGTACTACGACCCGATCCACACCCTCCCCGAGTCCGGGCAGCAGTGGTGGGAGCAGCACGGGCGCCTCGACGAGGCGTCGCTCAAGGCCGCCGAGATGGCCGAGGCCTCCCGCCGCACCGCCGCCCTCCAGGCCTGGTAGGTCCTCCGCCGGTCACCCGTCTTCCTTTCAGCGATCCCCGGTCAGCCGGGGATCGCTGAGCTTGTCGACCCGTGCACGGCCTGACAACGTACGGAAGAGCCTGACAACGTCGTGGGGTCGCGCGGCTGAGGCGCGGTTTCGTACGCCCTTCAGAGCCCTGAGCTGTCCACAGGTCAGACGATCGTGCTTGTATCCACAGGCGGACGCGGTTCGGCCCACGCAGCACGCCAGGCGATGCGACGGTGGCGCGATGGAGTCCCGGCTGCGCAAGCTCATCTCGGACCATGGCGTCTTCACCCGCCACGAAGCCCTGACGCTCGGCTACCACGACCACGCCATCTCGATGCTCGTGAAGTCCGGCGCGTGGGTGCGTGTGCGAAGAGGTGCCTACGTCATGGGCGATGCCCGGGCTGACCTGAGCCCGAACGGCCGGTACGCCGTGCTGTGCCGCGCTGCCCTGCGACAGGCGCGCACCGACGTCGCGCTGAGCCACATCAGTGCTGCGAACGAGTACGGCGCTCCGATGTGGGACCTGGACATGACGCAGGTCCACCTCACGCGGGCGGACCACCGGGCAGGTCGCGCGGAGGCAGGCATCGTGCAGCACCGAGGCCGGCTCCAGCCAGGCGACGTCGTCCACCTCGACGGTGTCACGACGATGAGTGCCACCAGGACCGCACTCGAGCTGACAACCGTCCTGGACGTCGAGCACGCGCTCGTCGAGATCGACCACCTGCTGCACCGCAAGCTCACGACGCCGGAGCTGCTGCGCGAGCGGTACGCATCGATGACCGAGTGGCCACGGACGCTCACCACCGACCTGGTCCTGCGGCTGGCGGACGGACGGTCGGAGTCCGTCGGCGAGACGCGTTCACGGTTCCTTTGTTGGGCCCAACAGCTGCCGGCTCCGATCCCGAACTACGCGATCCACGACGCACATGGACGCGAGATCGCGCGCGTGGACCTGGCGTGGCCGACGCTGGGTGTGTTCCTCGAGTTCGATGGCAGGGTCAAGTACGAGGAGCGCCGGCGCCTGGGCGAGAGCGTGACGGACTGCGTGCTCCGCGAGAAGGCACGCGAGTCGCTCATCTGCGAGCTCACGGGATGGCGGTGCATCCGCCTGGTCTGGGCGGACCTCTACCGTCCGGACGAGACAGCCGCCCGGATCCGCCGGCTGTTCCGTACGGAAGCGGCCTGACCCAGGGTTGTCAGGCTTTCCTGGAGGTTGTCGGCCCGTGCACGGCCTGACAAGTTCAGCGATCCCCGGCCGACCGGGGATCGCTGCCGCACGCAGAGGTCTGCTAGAGCCGGGCGAGGAGGGCCGGGGCGCCGGTGCCGGTGAGCTCGTCGGGAGCGACGGGGCGGCCGTAGAGGACCARCAGGAGGGTCTCGGCCGGCGCCAGGACGTCCGGGCCGGACCCACACGTCCAGTCGGTGTCGCTCGCCACGAGGCGTACGCCGGCGACCCGGCGTCGCGCGCTCCCGCCGACGACGACGTTCATCGGCCAGGGCGTGCCGAGGACGAACCCGGCGAGCGGGGCGAGCGACTCGACGGGCACCTGTCCCGGGAGCCCGAGGGGCCGGCGTACGTCCAGCCCGTGCACGACGGCGTCAGCCAGGGCGGCGACCGGGGGCATGCCGATCGGGGTCGCGCCGGTCCGCGCGTTGTCGCGCAGCTGGGCGAGGACGGCGTCTCCGCCGCGCTCGGACCACCCGACGGCCGATCGGGCGATCATCCGGTTCATCGAGAACCCGTGCCGGACCATGGCAGCCGCGCCGGCACGCACGCCCAGGACGGGGGCCCACGCGAGGTGGGCGGCGACGTCGACCACCCGCCACTGGCTGCACAGTGAAGGCCTCTCCCACTGGTCGGGGGTGAGCCCCTCGAGGGTCTCGATGAAGCCCTGTCGGTGAGCGCGGGTCAGGTCCCGCACCGCGGCGGTGACCATCACGGCCAGGGACCTCGCATCCCTGGAAACTACGCCTGTAGTGAGACGGCGGTCAAGAGCGATCGGCGCCGGGCCAGCCCAGGGTGTCGATCACGGCACGGATCCGCGTCGCGGCATCGAGGTCGGGCGAAGGCAGCGCCAGCTCGTGGAGCACGAGCCCGGTGACGTAGTTGGCGAGGACGCCGAGGTCGCGCTGCGGGTCGAGGGAGCCGGCGCGGGTGACGAGGTCGAGGGACCACGTGTCGACCTGGTCGGCACCGGACGCCATCCCGGCGCGCAGTCCGGGGTTCTGTGCGGTCTCGACGAGGATGGCGTAGCGGGCGAGCGTCACCATCCGGTCGGGACCGAGCGCGCGGTCGACGAAGCGGCCCAGCGCCTCGGCGACGCCCGCCGGCGTCGGGTCGACCTCGTCGCGCGGCCAGGTGGCCATCTCCCGCTCGCGGACGATGAACCGCTCGACGATGCCGAGGACCAGCGCCTCACGGGTGCGGAAGTAGTTGGACGTCGACCCCGCAGGCAGGTCGGCGGCCGCGTCGACGGCGCGGTGCGTCAGCCCGCGCATCCCCTGGGTCCCGACCAGCTCGAGGGCCGCGTCGAGCAGCAGCGTGCGACGGTCGACCATCCCGCGGTCAGTCGACGCGACGGTTCTCGACGGGGCGGTTCTCGAAAGGTGTCGACAGCACGATCGTGGTGCGGGTGGAGACGCTCGCGACCGCGCGGATCCGGGCCAGCAGCTCCTCCAGCGCGAGCGGCGTGGCGACGCGGATCTTGAGGATGTAGGACTCCTCGCCGGCCACCGACCAGCACGACTCGATCTCCGTGATGCCCTTGAGCCGGTCGGGGTAGTCGTCGGGCTGTGACGGGTCGATCGGCGTGATCGAGATGAAGGCCGTCAGCGGTCGACCGAGCTGGTCGTGGTCGACGGTCGCCCCGTAGCCCGTGATCAGCCCGCGCTGCTCGAGACGCTTGACACGCTGGTGCACCGCGGACGTCGACAGGTCGGTCGCCTTGCCCAGGTCGGTGAAGGACATGCGCCCGTCAGCGGCCAGCAGCGCGAGGATCTGCCGGTCCTTGGACTCGACCTCGGAGGAGCTCACGCGCGACACACTAGTGCGAGCCGGACAGCGCCTCCACCAGGCGCACGGCAGACGAGCCGAGCCCCCACTGCGCATCGAGGGCGACGACCGCGTCGTGGTCGGCAGGCGTACGGGGACGGGTCAGGTCGTGCCCGCCGAGGTCGAGGTCACGGCGTACGGCGACCACGCGCGGCGCGACGGCGAGGTAGTCGGCGGCCGCCTTGATCTTGCCGCGCGGTCCGGGGCCCATGTCGGAGTCGGGGTCGCCGGCCGCGGCGATGACGGCGTCGATGGTGCCGAACCTGTTGAGCAACGTCGCCGCGGTCTTGTCCCCCACGCCGGCGACCCCGGGCAGGCCGTCGGAGGCGTCCCCGCGCAGCGTCGCGAGGTCGGCGTACTGGTGGGCGTCGACGCCGTACTTGCCGCGCACCCACGCGTTGTCGACCCGCTCGTGCTTGCTGACGCCGCGGGCGACGTAGAGCACCCGCACCTGGGCGCCGTCGTCGACGAGCTGGAAGAGGTCGCGGTCGCCGGTCACGATGTCGACCGCCATGCCGGCGTCGGTGGCGAGCGTGCCGATCACGTCGTCGGCCTCCATCTCGGGGTGCCCCACGACGGGGATGCCGTAGGCCTCCAGCACCGACAGGATGATCGGGATCTGCGTCTCGAGCGGGTCAGGCACCTCCTCGACGTCCGGCTTCGGTCCCGGCACCTCGCGGACCACCCGGTGGGCCTTGTAGGACGGAAGCAGGTCGACGCGCCACTGCGGGCGCCAGTCGTCGTCCCAGCAGCACGCCAGGTGGGTCGGGTCGTACTCCCCCACCAGGCGGCTGATGAAGTCCATCAGTCCGCGCACGGCGTTGACGGGCGTGCCGTCGGGCGCCTTCACCGAGTCGGGCACGCCGAAGAACGCCCGGAAGTAGAGCGAGGCGGTGTCGAGCAGCAGGAGACGGTCGCCGGTGGCCATGGCCGGAAGCCTTCCACATCCCGGCCCGGCCGGTTCCGACCCCGCACCGCAGCGAGCCCGTCGACCCGCTCGCGCGTCAGTCGGCCAGCACGCTGTAGGCGATCACGCCGCGCTTGAGCAGCCGGGCGGTCGCCCGCGCCGTCTCGCGCAGCTCCTTCTCGCCCGCCGCGTCGGCCACCTGGCCGCACAGGTCGAGCAGCTGCTTCATCCAGCGCACGAAGTCGCCGGCGGACAGCCCGGTCACCATCAGCACGTCGTCGAGTGCGTCGCCCTCGGCCCAGCGCCACGCCGCCCAGGCGAAGCCCATGTCGGGCTCGCGGAGGAAGTCGAGGTGGTGGTCCCGCTCGAGCGCGTCGAGCTGGCCCCAGAGGCGTACGAGCTCGCCGAGCACGGGCCGCACCTGGCCACCGGGCATCTTGGGCGAGGTGGCGTCGTCGGCGCGCCGGGCCTCGAACACCAGCGCCGACAGCACGGCGGCCAGCTCGGAGGGGGCGAGCCCGTCGAACAGCCCGGCCCGTATCGCCTCGGCGGCGACGAGGTCCATGTCGGTGTAGATCCGCCGCAGGTGCGAACCCTTCTCGGTGACCTTGTCGCCCTCGAGGTAGCCGAGCGCGGCCAGGACGTCGCAGACGCGGTCGAAGGTGCGCGCGACCGTGTTGGTGCGGTTGTCCACCCGCCGCTTCAGGGTCTCGGTGTCGCGCTGGAGCTTGAACCAGCGCTCCGCCCACCGCGAGTGGTCCTCGCGCTCGGGGCACTGGTGGCACGGGTGCGCCTTGAGCTCGGTGCGCAGGCGTGCGACCTCCCGGTCGGTCGGGGTGTCGCCGAAGGAGTCGCGCTGCTTGGCGCGCCGCTCCCCCGGCGCGTCGAGGTCGTGGGCCTTGGACCGGAGTGCCGTCGCGAGGTCGCGCCGCATGGCCGGGTTGCGCCCGTTGAACGACTTGGGGATCCGCAGCCGCCCGATGGCCTCCACCGGGGTCGGGAAGTCCATCGGTGCGAGTCGCCGCGCCTGGCGGTCGGCGGTGAGGACGTAGGGGCGTGGTTCGTCGCCGGAGTGGCCCGGGTCGATCACGACCGCGAGGCCGCTGAACTTGCCGGCGGGCACGTGGATCACGTCGCCGGGGCGCAGCTTCCCGAGCGACCGCATCGCCTCCTCGCGGCGGTCCATGCGACGCTCGCGCGCGGCCCCCTTCTCGAGGTCGGAGATCTGCCGGCGCAGGGCGGCGTACTCCATGAAGTCGCCGACGTGGCACGTCGCGGCCTCGCGGTAGCCGTCGAGGGCCTCCTCGGCCTTGTGCACCTGCCGGGCCAGCCCGACGACGGCCTTGTCGGCCTGGAACTGGGCGAAGGACTGCTCGAGCAGCTCACGCGACGTCGCCCGGCCGAACTGGTGCACGAGGTTGACCGCCATGTTGTAGGACGGCCGGAAGGAGGAGCGGAGCGGGTAGGTGCGGGTGGAGGCGAGGCCGGCGACCTCACCGGGGTTCATCCCCGGCTGGTAGAGCACGACGCCGTGGCCCTCGATGTCCAGGCCACGCCGCCCCGCGCGACCAGTGAGCTGGGTGTACTCCCCCGGCGTCAGGTTGGCGTGGGTCTCGCCGTTCCACTTCGACAGCTTCTCGATCACCACAGTGCGGGCGGGCATGTTGATGCCGAGGGCCAGGGTCTCGGTGGCGAAGACGACCTTGACCATGCCCTCCTGGAACAGCTCCTCGACGACCTGCTTGAACGCCGGTAGCAGCCCGGCGTGGTGCGCGGCGACGCCGCGGGTCAGCCCGTCGAGGAACTCGTGGTAGCCCAGGACGTGGAGGTCCTCCTCGGGCAGGGTGCGTGACGCCTCCTCGACCCGGGCGAAGATCTCGTCGCGCTCGGCGGCGGTCGTCAGGCGGGTGTTGGCCTGCACGAGCTGGGTCACGGCCGCGTCGCACCCGGCCCGGCTGAAGATGAACACGATCGCCGGCAGCAGGCCCTCACGGTCGAGGCGCTCGACGACCTCGACGCGGCTCGGGATCCACACCCGGCGTCCGTTGCCCACCGATCGGGGGTTCTTGGGCGACCCGGGCTTGCCCTTGCGCGGCGAACGCCGGTCGCGCATCAGCCGCGAGCTCGCCCAGTCGTCGCGGGCGATGCGGGTCAGCTCGTCGTTGACCGGCGCGCCCTCCTTCACGAAGCCGGCGCTGGCGTCGACGTCGGAGGAGGCGAAGAGGTCGAGCAAGCGGCGGCCGACCATGACGTGCTGGAACAGCGGCACCGGCCGCTTCTCCTCCAGGATCGTCGTGGTCTCACCGCGGACGGTGGCCAGCCACTCGCCGAACTCCTCGGCGTTGGAGACCGTCGCCGAGAGGGACACGAGCGTCACCGACTCCGGGAGGTGGATGATGACCTCCTCCCACACCGCCCCGCGCATCCGGTCGGCGAGGTAGTGCACCTCGTCCATGACCACGAACCCGAGGCCGAGCAGCGTGCGCGACCCGGCGTAGAGCATGTTGCGCAGCACCTCGGTGGTCATCACGACCACCGGTGCCTCGCCGTTGATCACGTTGTCGCCGGTCAGCAGGCCGACCTTGTCGGCGCCGTAGCGCTTGACCAGGTCGTGGTACTTCTGGTTGGACAAGGCCTTGATCGGCGTCGTGTAGAAGGCCTTGCGCCCGGTCTGGAGCGCCAGGTGGATGGCGAACTCGCCCACGACCGTCTTGCCGGACCCGGTCGGGGCAGCGACGAGCACGCCGCGTCCGTCCTCGATCTCCCGGCAGGCGCGGAGCTGGAAGTCGTCGAGCTCGAAGCCGTAGAGGCCCTCGAAGTCCTTGAGCATCGGGAAGGGCTTCTCGCGCTGGAACGCGGCGTAGCGCTCGGCGGGCGTGGGCTGGTCGTCGTGCTCGCTCATCAGTTCCTCATGCAATCACGTCCAGCGCGCCGGGGACGCACTCGACGGTCAGGGGCAGCGGGCCGAAGCGCTCGCCGTCGGCGTACGACACGATGCCGGGCGCCGCCACGGTGACGGTCCGCACCCGCCGGTGGACGTACTCCGCCACGCCGTCGATCGTCCCGGTGAACAGCCGCGGGTAGGAGCGGACCAGCTTGGGCTTGCTCATCCGGGTGATGACGACGACGTCGAGCAGCCCGTCGTCGAGGAGGGCGCCCTCGGTGATCCGGAGCCCGCCCCCGAACGACGGTCCGTTGCCCACGGCGACGAGCATCGCCTCGTGCTCGACGGTCTCGCCGTCGAGCTGCAGCACGTAGGGGATCGGGCGGAAGGTGCGGAGCTCCGCGAGCGTGGCGAGGTTGTAGCGCATCTGGCCACGGGGCCAGGTCATCGCGTTGGCACGCTCGTTGACGATCGCGTCGAACCCGGCGGCCAGCACGGTCACGAACCACCGGTCGCCGCTGCGGGCCAGGTCTATGGTGCGCCGACGCGAGGCGATGACCCGGTCGGCGGCCGCCACGGGATCGGTGCGCGGGAGGTCGAGGTAGCGCGCGAAGTCGTTGCCGGTGCCGCTGGGGATCACGCCCAGGGGTACGCCGGTGCCGGCCACAGCCTGCACCCCGAGGTGCACGAGGCCGTCGCCGCCGCACACCACGAGCGCCTCGACCCCGTCGGCGACGCACGCGCGCGCCAGGTCGGCCGCCTCGTCGGCGTCGCGACCCGCGAGGTTGCGCACGACGAAGCCGCTCTCCCGCAGCCGGGCCAGGGCGACGTCGCGGTGGCGTGCTCCCCGCCCGCGACCCGACGTCGGGTTGGTCAGCAGGGCGATCTCCCGCCCCCGCACGAGGCGGTCGGGCGCAGCCGGGTCGTGCATGGCGCCAACCTATCCCCCGGCACCGACCGGGCGGCTCGACTCTCCCGGACCCCCGGGTGGCGGTGGCGGTCAGCCCAGCCGCAGCAGGACGGCGTACCGCTCGGCGCGTGCTCCGACTGCCCGGGCCAGCCGGCCGAGGGCGTCGAGCACCAGCTCGGGGCCGAAGCGGGTCCCCGGGACGGCCAGGACCATGCGCGAGCCGTGCTCGCCGATCACGACCTGCCCGTGGCGCCACGCCTGGTGGACCCGCAGCCGGGTCGCGTCGTCCACGACCGGCTCCGGGTAGGCCTCGTCGACGGCCAGCAGGTCGCACACGATCTCCTGCGACGCCCCTGCCGGGTGGTCGGACGGGTCCGCCGCCAGCCGACCGCGGACGAGGTGCCCGGTCTGCAGGCCCTCGTCGGCGCGCCAGACCACGTCGCCGGTGCCGAGCCACTCCGGCAGGTCGAACGGGTCGATGTCGGTGAGGGTGGCCTGCATGGGTCCACCCTGTCAGAACCGGTTGGGGTGCCTCAGATGGAGGACAGCTCGTCCGGCGAGAGGCCGGCGTTGGGAGCGCGACGGGCGCGGCGCTTGTCGTTGAACCGCGCGATGGCCTCGGAGGCGAAGAACAGCAGCACCATCGGGACCGCCATCAGGGTCATCGTGAAGGGATCGGCCGAGGGGGTCGCGACGGCGGCGAAGATGAAGGTGCCGATGACGATCCACGGTCGGTAGGCCTTGAGGGCGGACCCCTTCACCACGCCGGCGAAGTTGAGCAGCACGACGAAGACCGGGATGTTGAAGGCCAGCCCGAACACGAAGAGCGTGCGGGTGAAGAACTGCAGGTAGTCGTTGAAGTCGATCAGGTTCGTGACGCCGTCGGGGTTGAAGCCGATCAGCACCTCGAGCGCGATCGGCAGGGTGACGTAGCCCAGGACGATGCCGGTGAGGAAGAGCGGTCCGGCGACGGCCACGAAGACGCGGCTCATCTTCCGCTCTTGGGCGTAGAGCCCGGGCAGCACGAACGCCCAGATCTGGTAGAGCCAGTAGGGCGCGGTCACGATGGCGGCGGCGAAGCCGCACAGGGTCAGCCAGAGGAGCAGGCCTGCGCCTGCGCCGCTGGTCGTGGCGATCGACGTGCCGGGCGCCAGTGTCTTCTGGGCCTCTTGGTAGGGGCCGTAGACCGCGTCGTAGATCGCGTGACGGAAGACGATCGCCACCGCGAGCGCGACGCCGAACACCAGCAGGCAGCGCAGCAGCCGCGCGCGGAACTCGCGGAAGTGGTCGGCGAGTGCCATCCGTCCGTCGGGGCCGACGGCGTCGGACGACGGCCCCTTGAACAGGCCGACGAGACCGGCGATCCTCAATCTGGACTCCGGCGATCAGGCGGTGGTGTCGTCGCGCCGCTCGCGCAGCACCTCACCGGAGGTGTCGTTGCGCACCTCGCCACCCGCGGCCGGGTCGCGGGCCTCGTTGCGGGCCTCGATCTCGCGCTGCTCCGGGGTCTTGTCGTCGTCCTCGTCGTCGYGGAGGCTCTTGGTCTCCGTCTTGAAGATGCGCAGCGCCTGACCCGAGCTGCGGGCCAGGTCGGGGAGCTTGGCGGCACCGAACACGAGCACCACGATCGCCAGGATCACGAGCCACTCCAGGCCCTGCGGCATGCCGATCATCGGGTTGATCATGTGGGTCACTCCGTCATTGGTGGTGTGGTGCATCACGTGCTGGGGGTCAGTCGGAGTCTACGCCGTCGTCCTCGTACATGCGGAGTGCCGCCCGGGCCGCGGTCGTGAAAGCGTCCGCGTACGCGGCCGGTGCGAGCAGCTCGGCGTGGGGCGCCAGGCGCAGGAGCAGGGACTTCACCCACTCCTCGCTGGCCACCTCGAGGTCGACGTCGATCGTGCCGTCGGGACCCGGTCGCCGGCCGGTCACCGGGTAGTACTCGACGACCCAGCGCGCCGGGGGTGCCAGGCGCAGGGTGACGGTCGTGGTCTCGGCGTCGGTGAACCAGCCGCCGGTGAGGTCGCGGGCGCGGGCGCCCGGGTCGGCGACGGGGCTGTCGAGCTCCGTGGCGGCCACGATGCGGTCGACCCGGAAGGCGCGGTCGCCCCCGGCGGTGTGGCACCAGGCGTCGAGGTAGAGCAGGTCCTCGACCCGGGCCAGCCCGCGGGGATCGACGACGCGGCGGGACTCCCGGTCGCGGGACGGCACGTGGTAGGTGATCTCGGCCTGGTGGCCGTGGGCCAGCGCCGACTCCAGCACCGGGACGACGGCGCTGCTCTCGAGCGGCGTCGGCGTGACGTGCAGGCGGAGCAGGCCCTCGCCGTCCTGGCCGGCGGCCTGCTCGAGCTTGGCCAGGGTCCGCTCGATGACCTCGCGTGCCTCAGCGGGGGCGGTGTCGACCATCGTGCGCAAGGCCACGACGAGCGAGGTGGCCTCGGCGGGCGAGAAGCGCACCGGCCGGGCGAGGTAGTCGGCGTTGTCGACCCGGATGATCCGGTCGCCCTCCAGTGCCTCGAGGTCGACCTCGATGAGGTCGCCGGGCAGCCCGGGCGACACCCCGGTCATGAACAGCAGCCGCAGGTCGCGCTCGATCTGGTCCGCGTCGGTGCCGAAGTGGGCGGCGGCGTCCTCGAGGCGCACCTCGCCGCGTGCCAGGAGGTAGGGCACCAGCGCGAGCAGGCGCGCCACCTGGTCGGGCGCAGTGTCGCCGGTCTGCGTGGTCATGACGACTCACGCGATGAGGCCACGGCGCGGAGCCGGGCGACGACGTCGTCGCGCAGGGACTGCGGCGCCACCACGACCACGTCGGCGCCGTAGGTGAGCACCTCGTCGGCCAGCTCGTGCACGGGCCCCTGGACGACCACGGCGTCCCACCCGGGACGGTCGGCGATCGGCGTCAACGACTCCGCTCGCCGGCGCAGGCCGACGCCGGTGCCCTGCCGCACCCGGATCTCGGCCCGGACGGAGGGGTACGACGGCGAGAGCCGCCGGGCGACCTCGCGCACGTCGGTGCCCGGCGGGACGTCGTACGCCCCGGACTTGCCGCTGGCACGGACGGTGCCGACGATGCGGGACAGCCGGAAGACGCGCTCGCCACCGCGGTCGACGTCGAAGCCCACGACGTACCAGCGGCCCGAGGAGCGCGCGAGACCCCAGGGCTGGACCCGTCGGGTGGTGGGCGCGGTCTCGTCGGCGCGCTGGTAGGGGAAGCTGACCTGGCGACGCTTGCCGACCGCGTCCCAGAGCGGCTCGAAGGCCGGCTCGTCGGCGGTGATGGCCGGGGCGACGACCTCGAGGCGTGACGGGTCGATCTCGACGCCCTGCCCCTTCAGCTTGGCCAGCGCCCGGCCCGTCGCCTTCGCGAGGGTCGCCTGCTGCCAGACCTGGGCGGCCAGGCCGAGCACGGCCGCCTCGTCGGACTCGAACCGGATCTCGGGGAGCGAGGTCTGCTCGGTCGGGATGCGGTAGCCGATCTCGTCGTCGAAGAACGCGTCAGCGCTCCCGACCTCGATCACGGCGCCGATCTGGCGCAGGGCGTCCTTGTCGCGCTCGAAGGCACGCTCGAACGCCTCGTCGCCGGCCGGCCCGCGGGCGTGCTCGGGGTAGCACGCCTCGCGGATCGCGTCCTTGCCGATGAAGCGCTTGGCGCCGAGCAGCAGGATGTGGAGGTTCATCAGCCGTTCTGCCCGTGGCTGCACCATTCCTGTCCCCCTCTCCCTGCGCCAGTCGGTCGGGTCAGGAAGCGCCGAGGATGTCGACGACGAAGAACAGGGTGTCGGTGCCCTTGATCCCGGCCTGCTCGTTGCCCTGCTCGCCGTAGCCGTCTGCCGGCGGGATCTCCAGGATCACGCGCGAACCGACGGTGCGACCCACGAGGCGCTCGTCCCAGCCCGGGATGACCTGGCCGACACCGATCGGGAACTCGGCCGGCTCGCCGCTGTAGGACTCGTCGAACGGCTTGTCGGCGTCGTAGACCTGGCCGAGGTAGTTGACGGTGAGGGTCTGGCCGGCCTTCACCTTGGCGCCGTCGCCCTTCACGAGGGTGGTGGCGATCAGCTTGCCGCTGGGCTTGTGGGCGGTGCTGAAGTCGAGGCCGGTGATGACACCGTCCTTCTCGACCAGCTCCGGCGCCCAGCCCGCGGGCTTCTTGTCCTCGCCCTGCGGGCCGTCGAGCGGCGGCACCGTCTCGGACCGGCCAAGGATGTCGACGACCGCCAGGACGGCGTCCTTGTTGCCGATGCCGATGTCGGGGCGCCCGCCCTCACCGAACGCCTCCTCGGCGCTGGTGAGCAGCACGACGCGGTCGCCGACCTGGTTGCCGATGACCGTCTCGCGCAGGAACGGCAGGATGTCCTCCGACATCTCCACCGACTGCGGGGCACCGTCCTTGGTCCAGGTGCTCTGGGCCTTCTTCTCGGTGAAGCCGTTGCCGATCCACCAGTTGGCCTTCACGGTGTCGCCCTCGGCGACCTCCTCGCCGTCGCCCTCGACGAGGACCTCGGTCTCGTCCTTCGAGCCGTCGAGGCGGCCGTCGAAGGTGACCTTCGGCTCCGAGCCCTGGTCGCCCTCGATGGTCACCGAGCTGAGGGACTCGCCGCCCTCCTGCGGGTCGCTGGAGCCGGAGCCGCACGCGGCAAGGCCGAGCATGCTGAGGGAGAGGACACCGCTGAGGGCAGCGGAACGTACACGAGACACGGATTCACCTGTTCGATCGGTCGGCGTTGCCCGGACACCCTATCCAGCACACCCCACGCGCACCGCCGCGACACCGCCGCGACACCACCGCGACGACCGCGCGGGCAGGTCACGGGGAGGTCACATGCCGTCGATGAGGCGCTGCACCCGCTCGTCGTACGCCTTGAACGGGTCCTTGCACAGCACCGTGCGCTGCGCCTGGTCGTTGAGCTTGAGGTGCACCCAGTCGACGGTGAAGTCACGGCGCCGCTCCTGCGCGCGACGGATGAACTCGCCGCGCAGGCGCGCGCGGGTGTTCTGCGGCGGCACGCTCTTGGCCTCGAAGATCTTCAGGTCGCTGCTCACGCGGGCGACCGCGCCGCGCTTCTCGAGCAGGTAGTAGAGCCCGCGGCCCCGGTGGATGTCGTGGTAGGCGAGGTCGAGCTGCGCGATGCGGGCGTCGCCGAGGGACATGCCGTGCTTGGCGCGGTAGCGCTCGATCAGCTTGAGCTTGATGACCCAGTCGATCTCGCGGTCCACGAGACCGAGGTCGTCGGACTCGACGGCCTTGAGGCCGCGCTCCCACAGGTCGAGCGCCCGCTCGATGGTCGGGGTGGAGATCTGGCGACGGTCGACGAAGTCGCGGGCCTTGCCGAGGTACTCGGCCTGGATCTCCAGCGCGCTGGCCTCGCGGCCGTTGGCCAGGCGGACCTTGCGCTGGCCGGTGGGGTCGTGGCTGATCTCGCGGATCGCGCGGATCGGGTTCTCCATCGTGAGGTCGCGCATCACCACGCCCTCCTCGATCATCCGCAGCACGAGGTCGCACGACGCCACCTTGAGCATCGTGGTGGTCTCGCTCATGTTGGAGTCGCCGACGATGACGTGCAGGCGCCGGAACCGCTCCGCGTCGGCGTGCGGCTCGTCGCGGGTGTTGATGATGGGCCGGCTGCGGGTGGTGGCGCTGCTGACGCCCTCCCAGATGTGCTCGGCGCGTTGGCTCACGCTGTACGACGCCCCGCGCGGCGTCATCACGACCTTGCCGGCGCCGACGACGATCTGCCGGGTCACCAGGAACGGGATCAGGATGTCGGCCAGCCGGCTGAACTCCCCCGCGCGGCCGACGAGGTAGTTCTCGTGGCAGCCGTAGGAGTTGCCAGCGGAGTCGGTGTTGTTCTTGAACAGGTAGATGTCGCCGGCGATGCCCTCCTCGTGAAGGCGCGCCTCGGCGTCGAGCAGCAGGCCCTCGAGGATGCGCTCGCCCGCCTTGTCGTGCGTGACGAGGTCGACGATGTCGTCGCACTCCGGGGTGGCGTACTCGGGGTGGCTGCCGACGTCGAGGTAGAGCCGCGCCCCGTTGCGCAGGAACACGTTGGACGAGCGGCCCCAGCTGACGACCTTGCGGAAGAGGTAGCGGGCGACCTCGTCGGGGCTCAGCCGGCGCTGCCCCTTGAACGTGCACGTGACGCCGTACTCGTTCTCGATGCCGAAGATCCGCCGGTCCATGGACCCACCCTAGGACCGCGGACCACGTCGGGACCCCCACTCCGCGCCGAAACTTGCCTCGGCTGCCTAGGTTGCGGGCATGGATGAGCAGGCTCCTGACTCCCGTCCCGACGTCCGACCCGACCCTCGGCTCGAGTCGTGGCCCGCACAGGTCGTGAGCGCCGTGCTCACCGGCGTTGCCACGACCTACATGCCGGTGCAGCGCTGGTCGCGTCCGACCCGCTGGGCGCTGCACGGTGGGATGGGAGCGCTCGCCGCCGGCACCGTCGGCCTCTTCCTGCACACACCCGGCAAGCTCGTCGAGCGGGAGGAGCGGGATGCGCCTCCGTTCACGCTGGGTCCTGCGGCGAAGGCCGGGATCGCCGTCGGGTTGGGCGCCGCGGTCGCCGGGATGAGCCGTGGCGGTCAGTCGGCCGACGCGTGGGCCGAGGGCGCCCTCACCAGGCGGGGCGTACGCCGTCCACGCCTGTGGATGGGCGTCGCCGCGGCAGGTGCCTCGCTGGCCACGAGCGCCATCGACAGGCGGCAGGCGGCGAGGAGGACGGCGTCGTCGACTTCCTGACAGGTCGCCCTTGACGGCCGGCCGTCACTCGGGCGAGCGTTCCCCCATGGGACCTCGCCACCTCGTCGCGACCGTGCTGGTTGCGCCGGACGTCGTCCAGGACCTGGAGCTGAGGGTCATGACCGACGACATGTGGCTGTGGCCCGTGCGCACGGCACCCGTCGTCGTCGACGGGCCGCGGATGGAGTTCCAGCTCCGCAAGCGGCTGATCGAGCAGCGGCAAGGTGCGTGGGACGACGCCTTCGACTGGACGCCCGCCTGGATCGGCTTCGGCGCCGCCTGGCACGAGTTCGGTCCGGAGGGCAACGCGCGTCCCTCGGGTCCCCTCCCCTGGGCCGCGCACCAGCGGTTGTGGAGCGCGCTGGCCGAGTTCGACTCGTCCGTCCGCTACCGCCGGCGCCTCAACGGCATCCCCACCGAACCGACGGCCGAGTGGCCGGGACTCAACCTGCGCTGAGGCTCGCCGAGGACCGCTGGGGCCTCGGGTCAATCAGACCTCACCCGGCTCCGTCGGCGGCGGGGGTGTGCCCGGCGTCGGGGGCTGCGTCGGGGGCTGCGTCGGCTCGGGGGCCGGCGGGGGCGGTGCGACCGGGGGTGCGACCGGGGGCGCGGTTGGCGGCGGGGCCACGGGCGGCTCGCCGGTGATCGGGTCCTCGAGGGGCAGTGTGGCCCCGGAGACCTGGTCGGTGGGATCGGCCGGGTCGTCCTGACCGGACTGCCGCGGACCGGACCCGGCGAGCGCGTCCTCCGGTGCCGCCTCGTCGGCCCGCTCGACACCGCGCCCGCCGAGGATCTCGACGAGCCTGGACTCGCGCAGCCGGAGGAACTTCCGGGGCTGGGTGCGGGTGCGGTCGAGGACCGCGACCTCGAGGTCGCCGGCCGGGATCACCCGGTCCTCGGACTCGCTGTGGCCCAGGGCCGCGACCGCGATGCGGAGCGTCTCCTCCAGCGAGCCGCCGCCGACGTAGTGGTCGGCGAGGTGGCCTGCGACCGTGTCGGCCGCCCCACCCATCACGGCGTAGCCGTGCTCGTCGGCCACCTGGCCGTCGTAGGTGAGTCGGTAGAGCTGGTCGTCCTCGGGCGCGTCACCGACCTCGGCGACGAAGATCTCGACCTCGTAGGGCTTCTCGCCGCCGGAGGAGAAGATCGTGCCGAGGGTCTGGGCATAGGCGTTGGCGAGGCCGCGGCCGGTGACGTCGCGCCGGTCGTAGGCGTAGCCGCGCATGTCGGCAAGGCGTACGCCGGCGATGCGGAGGTTCTCGAACTCGTTGTAGCGACCGACCGCCGCGAAGGCGATCCGGTCGTAGATCTCGCTGACCTTGTGCAGCGCCTGGGAGGGGTTCTCGGAGACGAACAGGACCCCGTCGGCGAACTGCACGGCGATGACGGAACGACCGCGGGCGATGCCCTTGCGGGCGAAGTCGGCCCGGTCCTTCATCAGCTGCTCGGGCGAGACGTAGAACGGCATGCTCATGCTCGGCCTCCGGCCTCACATGAGCATGCCAGGGCATGGCTGTTCTTGATGGCGACCTCGCTGCGCTCGGTCGCGTGCTCGCTTCGCTCGCTCTTCACTGAAGCTCCTTGGTCACTCAGGTCAGGGCCGCGGCCGGGCCGTCGGGGCGCTGCATCCGGGCGGCGATGATCCGGTCGGCGATGGCCGAGACCTCTTCGTCGGGCAGCCGCCGGCCACCGTCGGGCGTGATCACGTGGACCACCGGGAAGATCCGGCGGGTCAGGTCGGGGCCGCCGGTGGCCGAGTCGTCGTCGGCGGCGTCGTAGAGCGCCTGGACCAGGGCCGTGACCGCGCCCTCGGCGTCGAGGTCGTCGCGGTAGAGCTTCTTGAGCGAACCGCGGGCGAACAGCGAGCCGGACCCGACGGAGTGGAAGGCCGTCTCCTCGTAGCGTCCGCCGGTCACGTCGTAGCTGAAGATGCGGCCCTGGTCGGCGACGAGGTCGTAGCCGGCGAAGAGCGGCACGACGGCGAGGCCCTGCATCGCCAGGCCGAGGTTGGCGCGGATGAGGGCGGCGAGCCGGTTGGCCTTGCCGTCCATCGACAGCGTCGTGCCCTCGATCTTCTCGTAGTGCTCGAGCTCGGTCTGGAACAGCCGGACCATCTCGACGGCGAGACCCGCGGCGCCGGCGATGCCGACCACGGAGAACTCGTCGGCCGGGAAGACCTTCTCGATGTCGCGCTGGGCGATGATGTTGCCCATCGTCGCGCGCCGGTCGCCGGCCATGACGACGCCCCCGGCGAAGGTGGCCGCGACGATCGTGGTGCCGTGCGGGGCCAGGTTGCCGGCGTCACCGGTGGGGACCGCGCGCCGCGACGGCAGGAGGTCGGGCGCCTGGGCGCCCAGGAAGTCGGCGAAGCTCGACGTCCCGGGGGTCATGTAGGACGCAGGCAGTCGGGAGTCGCTCATGCGGCTCACTGACCGCCCTTCTGGATGAACGACTTCACGAAGTCCTCGGCGTTGGTCTCGAGGACCTCGTCGATCTCGTCGAGGATCGCGTCGACGTCCTCGTCGATCATCTCCTTGCGCTCGGCGACGTCGGACTCGACGACCTCCTCGGTCGCCGTGTCCTCCTGCGAGGACTTGCGCGGCTGCTTCTGCTCCTGGGCCATGCCTCGACCCTATCCACTCCCGCCGACGCCACAAGGACGTTCACCGTCGGCGGACGGGCGCGTCGTGCTCCGCGGACGCCGTCAGGCCCTCAGCGGGTGATCGCCGCAACGAGGGCCTGGGCGGAGTCGCTCCGGTCGATCAGCTCGCCGACGTGGGCGCGGGTGCCGCGGAGGGGGTCGATGGTGGGGACCCGCTGGAGCGACTCGCGGCCCGGGAGGTCGAAGATCACCGAGTCCCACGACGCGGCGGCCACCGAGTCGGCGTACTTGTCGAGGCAGCGGCCGCGGAAGTAGGCGCGGGTGTCGACCGGCGGGTCGTGCATGGCCGCCTCGATCGTCGCGTCGTCGAGCAACCGCTCGATGCGACCGGCGGCGGCGAGCCGGTGGTAGAGCCCCTTGTCGGGTCGTACGTCGGCGTACTGCAGGTCGATGAGGTGCAGCTTGGCGTCGTCCCAGTCGAGGTCGTCGCGGTCGCGGTACTGGGTGAGCAGCTTGAGCTTGGCGACCCAGTCGAGCTCCCCGGCGCACTCCATCGGGTCGCGCTCGAGCCGGGTCAGCACCGACTCCCAGCGGGCGAGGACGTCCACGGTCTGCTCGTCGGCATCGGCGCCGTAGCGGTCCTCGACGTACTTGCGGGCGAGGTCGAGGTACTCCAGCTGCAGCTGTACGGCAGTGAGCCGGCGCCCGTCTCGCAGGGTGACGAGCTGCCGCAGCGTCGGGTCGTGAGAGACGTCGCGCAGCGCCTTGACGGCCCCCTCGACGCTCAGGTCGCGGTCGATGAAGCCGTCCTCGATCATCGCGAGCACGAGCGACGTGGTGCCGGTCTTGAGGTAGATCGAGACCTCGGCGAGGTTGGCGTCGCCGAGGATGACGTGGAGTCGGCGGTAGACCGCGGGGTCGGCGTGCGGCTCGTCGCGGGTGTTGATGATCGGCCGCTTGAGGGTGGTCTCGAGCCCCACCTCGACCTCGAAGTAGTCCGCGCGCTGGCTGATCTGGAAGCCGCGCTCGGGCGTCGTGTCGCGCCCGTCCTGCCCGATGCCGACGCGGCCCGCGCCGGTGACGACCTGGCGGGAGACGAAGAACGGCKTCAGGTGGCGGACGATCTCGGCGAACGACGTCGAGCGCCGCATCAGGTAGTTCTCGTGGGCGCCGTAGGACGCGCCCTTGTTGTCGGTGTTGTTCTTGTAGAGCACGATCGGGGTGCTGCCCGGCACCTGCGCCGCCATCCGCGACGCGTCGAGCATCACCTGCTCCCCCGCCTTCTCCCACCGGACCACGTCGAGCGGCGTTGTCACCTCCGGTGAGGAGTACTCCGGGTGCGCGTGGTCGACGTAGAGCCGCGCACCGTTGGTGAGGATGACGTTGGCCAGGCCGAGGTCCTCGTCGGTGAGCTGGCTCGGGTCGGCCACCTGCCGGGCCATGTCGAAGCCGCGCGCGTCACGCAGCGGCGACTCCTCCTCGAAGTCCCAGCGCGCCCGCCGCGCCTTTACCGTCGAGCTGGCGTAGGCGTTGACGATCTGGGAGGACGCGACCATCGGGTTGGCCGACGGCTGTCCCTGCACCGAGATGCCGTACTCGACCTCCGTGCCCATCACGCGCCGTACGCTCATCCGGGGCCCCCGCCGTGTTGTTCGATGGAGGAGCGCAGCGGGGGAAGCGAAGAACACTGCGGGGTGGAGGTCATGCGATGAGCCTACGGGTGTGGGACGAGCGCGTGCTGCCGCGCCTGACCGACCGGAGCCTGCGGGGCCCCGAGCTGGACGAGCTGCGCAGGGCCGTCTGCGCCGGGCTCACCGGACGGGTGCTCGAGATCGGCTTCGGCAGTGGGCTCAACGTCCCCTGGTATCCCGGCGGGCTGACGTCGGTGGCCGCGATCGAGCCGTCGGACCTGGCCTGGGAGCTCTCCGAGGGCCGGCGGTCCGCCAGCGACGTCCCGGTCGTCCGGGCCGGGCTCGACGGCCAGCGGCTCGACCTGCCGGACGACTCGCACGACAGCGCGCTGGTGACCTTCAGCCTGTGCACGGTGCCTGACCCCCTGCTGGCGCTGCGGGAGGCACGGCGGGTGGTGCGCGCCGGCGGGCGGCTGCACGCGCTCGAGCACGGTCTCGCTCCCGAGGAGTCCGTACGCCGGTGGCAGCGTCGGATGGAGCCCGTGCAACGAACCGTCTTTGCCGGCTGCCACCTGACCCGCGACGTGCCGGACCTGCTCGCGTCCGCTGGGTGGCGGGTTGAGGACCGGGAGCAGGACTACCTGCCCGGACCGGCCCTCTCCCGGCCGTGGACGTACGTCTACCGGCTCGTGGCCGGCTGAGACGACGTGGGGCGGATGGTCAGCGTCCGCGGCGGAGGAACCCGACGAGGAACAGCACGATGACGACGATGACGACGATGATCAGAATGGTTCGCATCCCGTCAACCTAGTGCGCGCACGCACCGCGACCACACCCTCCCAGGGGTGTCCGGGCCGACGTGTTGCTCAGTCGCCGCGGGACTGCCACGCATGCGCGGCGTTGACGGCGACGATCCCGGCAAGCGTGACCAGCAGCGCCAGGAACTGGTCGTTCACGCCGAGCACGATGCTGATCGGGATGAACGCCACCAGCGAGATGATGCCGAGGGCCAGCTGGCGGCCACCGGCACCGGCCACGGCGGCCGTACGACGTTGCTGCAGCTCGCCCCGCTCGGCCGCTCGGCGCTCCACCGCACGCTCGATGCGCTCGGCGAAGCCGTCCACGAGCTCGGCGTCGTAGCGGGCACCGAGCTCGCGCCGAGCCTCGAGGGCGGCCTCGATGTCGCCGTGGCCGAGGTCGTCCCCGTGGCTCATCCGCAGCTCAGAGGTACTGGCCGGTGTTGGCGACCGTGTCGATCGAGCGACCGGGCTCGGTGCCCTGCTTGCCGGTGATGAGCGTGCGGATGAAGACGATCCGCTCGCCCTTCTTGCCCGAGATCCGCGCCCAGTCGTCGGGGTTGGTGGTGTTGGGCAGGTCCTCGTTCTCCTTGAACTCGTCCACGCACGCCTGGAGCATGTGCTGGACCCGGAGGCCTCGCTGGGCGGGGTTGAGGTCGCTGTCGAGGAAGTCCTTGATCGCCATCTTCTTGGCCCGGTCGACGATGTTCTGGATCATCGCGCCGGAGTTGAAGTCCTTGAAGTAGAGGACCTCCTTGTCGCCGTTGGCGTAGGTGACCTCGAGGAAGCGGTTCTCCTCCGACTCGGTGTACATCCGCTCCACCGTCGCGCGGATCATCGCGTTGACGGTGGCCATGCGGTCCTGGCCGAACTCGGTGAGGTCCTCGGCGTGCAGCGGCAGGCTCGGGGTGAGGTACTTCGAGAAGATGTCGCGCGCCGACTCGGCGTCGGGGCGCTCGATCTTGATCTTCACGTCGAGGCGACCCGGGCGCAGGATGGCGGGGTCGATCATGTCCTCGCGGTTGGAGGCACCGATCACGAGGACGTTCTCGAGAGCCTCCACGCCGTCGATCTCGCTGAGCAGCTGGGGCACGATCGTGTTCTCCACGTCGGAGGACACGCCCGAACCGCGGGTGCGGAAGAGCGAGTCCATCTCGTCGAAGAACACGATGACCGGGGTACCGAGCGAGGCCTTCTCGCGCGCCCGCTGGAAGACCAGGCGGATGTGGCGCTCGGTCTCGCCGACGTACTTGTTGAGCAGCTCGGGACCCTTGATGTTGAGGAAGTAGGACTTCCCCGACGCCCCGGTGCGCTCGGAGACCTTCTTGGCCAGCGAGTTGGCGACCGCCTTGGCGATCAGCGTCTTCCCGCAACCGGGCGGGCCGTAGAGCAGCACGCCCTTCGGCGGCTTGAGCTCGTGTTCCTTGAACAGCTCGGGGTGGAGGTAGGGCAGCTCGACGGCGTCGCGGATCGCGTCGATCTGGGTGGTGAGCCCGCCGATCTGCGTGTAGTCGATGTCGGGCACCTCCTCGAGGACGAGCTCCTCGACCTCCGACTTCGGGACGACCTCGTAGACGTAGCCGGCACGGGTGTCGAGCAGCAGCGAGTCACCGGCCCGGATGGTGACGTCCTCGGCGCACAGCGGCTCGGCAAGCCGGACCACGCGCTCCTCGTCGGCGTTGGCGATCACGAGGGCGCGCTCGCCGTCGGCGAGGATCTCCTTCAGCATCACGACCTCGCCCACCTGCTCGAAGTCGAGGGCGGCGACGACGTTGAGGGCCTCGTTGAGCATGACCTCCTGGCCGCGCACGAGGCCGTCGAGCTCGACGGCGGGGCTCACGCTGACGCGCAGCTTGCGCCCGCCGGTGAAGACGTCGACGGAGTCGTCGTCGTTGCGCCCGAGGAACGTGCCGAAGCCCGCCGGCGGCTGCGCCAGCCGGTCGACCTCCTCCTTGAGCGTGGTGATCTGGTCGCGCGCGTCGCGCAGCGTCTGGGCGAGCCGCTCGTTCTGGCTCGAGACAGCCGCCAGGGACCGCTGCGCGTCGGCCAGCCGGGTCTCCAGGCCGCGCGACTGACCGGGCAGGTCCTCCAGACGACGGCGCAGGTCGGTGACCTCGTCCTCCAGGTAGCGCACCTGAGTGGCAAGTTGCTCGCGGGTCGGCTCAGTCATCTCGCACCTCCTGCTCAGTGACACTACCTATGGATCCACGGGACGGAAGTGAATATCTCGCCGTGTTGATCACCGTTTCGCAACGCAGGCGTGAGGCGTGCGTCAACCGCCGTTGAGACGCCGGATCGTGTCCAGCTCCGCCTGCGTCATCTCCCCCGACGCCTCGAGCACCTGTTGCAGCACGGCCGACTTCCCGGCGAGGTAGGTGTCGATGTCCATCTCCGGGTCGGCCGCCAGCGCCTGTTTCACGGCGGCGTACGCCTCCCGCAGGTCGTCGTGGGACCGGAGCACGTCGCGGACGGCCAGGTGGTTGCGCACGTTCAGGGTGCCGGCGGTGCAGACGTAGACGTTGCGCCGCGGCTCGTCAGGCGCGTGGAAGGCCTCCCTGCCGGCGACGCCGAGGTCGCCGCGATGCACGTAACCGACCGACTCGAGCGCCGCGATCGCGCCGGGCACGTCCTGAGCCTCGACGACGACGTCGATGTCGAGGATCGGCTTCGCCGCCAGCCCCGGGACCGACGTGGACCCGACGTGCTCGACCTTGGCCGGTGAGATGGCGGCCAGGGCCTCGCGCAGGACCGCGGCGACGTCGGCGTACTGCTCGGCCCACCGCGGCGACCAGTCGACGACCTCGATGCCGCTCACTCGTCGTCGGCGACGTGCCCGGGCTCGACCAGCGGGATGTCCGCGGGCCGGGGGCCGGTGTAGTCCGGACCGTAGGCGCCGGGTGCGGGACGCCGGGTCTTGCGGGGCGGCTGCTCCCCCGGCGCCATCCGGCGCGCGGTGACGAGGAACGCGGTGTGCCCGATCATCTTGTGCCCCGGGCGCACGGCGAGGCCCTCCACGTGCCAGTCGCGCACCAGGGACTCCCACGGCTGCGGCTCGGTGAACCCGCCGTGGACGCGCAGGGTCTCGACGACGC
Source organism: Nocardioides sp. P5_E3 (assembly GCF_054049275.1). NCBI lineage: Bacteria > Bacillati > Actinomycetota > Actinomycetes > Propionibacteriales > Nocardioidaceae > Nocardioides > Nocardioides sp. P5_E3. The sequence goes on along the minus strand of NZ_JBFUMR010000025.1, from coordinate 25,787 downwards.
GGGAGAGCTGGGTGGTGGTGGCGACGTAGGCGCAGACGATGCCGCCGGGCACGAGCGCGTCGGCGACCGCGTCGACGCAGTTCCACGGGTCGAGCATGTCGAGGATGACGCGGTCGACCTGGCCGCCGAGCGCCGGCAGGCCTTCCTTGAGGTCGCCGAGCCGGAGGTCCCAGGCCGGGTGGGTCTGGCCCTCGGGGGCGGAGAAGAACTGGTGGACGTTGCGCCGGGCGACGTCCGCGAACTCCTCGCGGAGCTCGAACGACGTGACGCGGCCCCACGGTCCGACGGCGCGGAGCAGCGAGCAGGTGAGGGCACCCGACCCGGCACCGGCCTCCACGACGCGTGCGCCGGGGTAGATGTCGGCGAGCGCCACGATCTGGGCGGCGTCCTTCGGGTACACCACGGCCGCGCCGCGCGGCATGGAGACCACGAACTCGTTGAGCAGCGGGCGGAAGACGAGGTACTGCCCGCCCGCCGAGGAGACGAGCGTGAAGCCCTCCTCGCGGCCGATCATGTCGTCGTGGTCGAGGTGGCCCTTGTTGGAGAAGAACCGCTTGCCCGCGACGAGCTCGAAGTTGTGCTTGCGACCCTTGTTGTCGACCAGGCGGACCCACTCGCCCTCACGCAGGGGGCCGCGGTGGACGCCGGACCAGGCCTCGGCGGGGACGTCGGGAGAAGGCTCGGACATGGCGCGAACCCTAGTGTTCCAAGGGCCGATTTCCCTCAGCGGCGACCGTTGTCGCGAAACGCGCGGTCGACGTCGGCGGTCGACAGCACCCCGTAGATCCGGCCGTCGGCCTCGACGAGGAGGTACTCCTCCGCGGGTCGTCGACTGATGGCGAGGATGAGGTCCTCCCCCGCGACGGTGGCGGGCAGCGTGAGCCCCTCCTCCATCGTGCGGGCGACCGCCGAGACCGCCACCCAGGGACGCCGCTCGGCCGGCATCGCGGTGACCGCCGCCTCGCTGACGATGCCGACGGGCGTGCCGTCGGGTGTGACGGTGACGATGCTGCCCGCCTCGGCCTCCTGCGCCCGGCGCACGGCCTCGGCGAGGGGCAGGTCCTCGGGGACGGTGAGCGTACGACGAGCGAGCGGGCGCGCGACGAGGGCAGGGAGGCGCTGCCGGAGCCGGGCGTGGGCCATCGCAGCCGTCGCGCCGGTCCAGAGGAACAGGCCGAGGATGAACACGAGGACGAGGTCGAGGATGCTCGGCGGCTCACCGATGACCTGCTCCTGCACCAGCGGCCAGGCCAGCAGCGCCAGGGCCGTGATGCGACCGCCCCACCCGGCGACGATGGTGCCGCGGTGCTGGTTGCCGGAGGCACCCCAGACCAGCGCCTTGAGCACGCGCCCGCCGTCGAGCGGCAGGCCGGGCACGAGGTTGAGCACGCCGATCAGCAGGTTGGCGCCGGCGAGCAGGATGATCGCCTCGCGGACGAGCCCGTCGGACATGACGTAGGCCACGGCACCGGACACGGCGCCGACCGCGATCGAGGTGAGCGGACCGACGACGGCGATCCAGAACTCGTGGCGAGGGCGCCGCGACTGCCCGTCGACCTCCGTCATGCCGCCGAGGAAGTGCAGCGTGATCGAGTTGACGCCGTAGCCCAGGCGCTTGGCGACGACCGCGTGGGACGCCTCGTGGAGCAGGACGGAGAGGTAGAGCACGACCGCGAACACGAAGCCGGCGACGTACTTCCAGAACCCCAGACCGGGTTGGGCAGCCTCGATGCGCGGCCCGAACGCCAGCGAGATCAGAAGGGCGACGACGAACCAGGAGGATGTGATGAGGACGTCGATGCCGACGATCGAACCGATGCGCAGCGTGCCGCGCGGGCGCGGCGGGCGCCGTTGGTCGCCGTCGGCGGACGCTGGATCGGTGGGTTCGGACACGCCTCGACCCTAACGAACCCCGCCCACAGCGGAGGCCTGCCCGCACGAGTCGTCCGCCGCCGTGCTTCTGCTGTCGGTGGCCGCGCCTAGGCTGAGCCGCGTCATGTCGATCCCCCTCCCGGCTCCTGCCACCACGACAGCGCCTGAGTCCCCCGCCGAGCGGATCTCGACGCCCGTCGACGGGGTCGACGTGCTCGGGGCGATCTCGCCCAGCCGGGCGGGCGACTTCATGGCCTGCCCCCTGATGTACCGCTTCCGCACCATCGATCGGCTGCCCGAGCCGCCGTCCCCCGACGCCGTCCGCGGCACCGTCGTGCACAAGGTCCTCGAGGACCTCTTCGACGCACCGGCGGCGGAGCGCACGCCCGAACGCGCCGGCGACATGCTCGTGCCCACCTGGGAGCTGCTGCTCGAGGCAGATCCCGGACTGGCCGAGATGTTCGGCGGTGAAGGCCCCGACCTCGCCGCGTGGCTCACCTCCTGCCGCACCGTGCTCGACCGCTACTTCGACCTCGAGGACCCGCGCCGCCTCGAGCCGGCCGAGCGCGAGCTCTACGTCGAGGCGCTGCTCGACTCCAAGCTGCTGCTGCGCGGGTTCGTGGACCGGGTCGACGTGGCGCCGGACGGCCGGATCAGGGTGGTCGACTATAAGTCTGGCAAGGCCCCCAGCGAGGGCTACGAAGCCAAGGCGTTGTTCCAGATGAAGTTCTACGCGCTCGTCCTCTGGCGGCTGCGCGGCGTCGTGCCGTCGGTGCTGCAGCTGGTCTACCTCGGCAACGGCGAGATCCTGCGCTACGAGCCCGACGAGGACGATCTCCGCGCCACCGAGCGCAAGGTCGAGGCGGTGTGGCGCGCCATCCGGCTCGCCCAGGAGACCGGCGACTGGCGCCCGAGCCCGTCCCGCCTCTGCGACTGGTGCTCGTTCCACGAGTTCTGCCCGACCAAGGGCGGCACGATCCCGCCGCTGCCCGAGGCCGCTAGGGCCCCGGCGTCGGACGCGTCGACCGACGAGTCCGCGGACTGAGCTCGGCGGCTACCCCTAGGCGGGCAGCGAGGGCGGCAGCAGCCGGCCCAGCGACGCCGCGTCGAGGCCGTCGAGGGTGTCGACGAAGACGCGCCCCTCCCCCTCGAGGATCGGCACGTGGTGAGGCACGCACAGCACGGTGCACCCGGCAGCGACGGCCGACTTGGCGCCGGTGTTGGAATCCTCGATCGCCAGGCACTGCCCCGGGTGGACGCCCAGCTCGGCGGCCGCGGTGAGGTAGGGCTCGGGGTGCGGCTTGCCGAATTCGACGCGGTCCCCGGTCACGACCGTCGCGAAGGCGTCGTCGGGGAGCCGGGCGAGGATCGGGTCGACGAACCGCTGCCACGACATGGTGACGAGGGCGCAGGGCACGCCCTGCCGGTGCAGGTCGGTGAGGAGCTCGCGCGCCCCGGGTCGCCACGGCACCTCCACCTCGACCCGCGCGACGACGCCGTCGAGCAGCTCGTCGACGATCTGCTGCGGCGTGCGGTCGATCCCCATGTGCACGCGGATGTAGTCGCCGGACTCGAGCAGCGCGTTGCCGACGAGGTTCATCGCGTGCTCCTCCGACCAGGAGCCGCCGTACTTCTCCGCCATCGCGTACTCGGTGGCGATCCAGTAGGGCTCGGTGTCGACGAGCGTGCCGTCCATGTCCCAGAGCACCGCGGCCGGTAGGGGCGTGGGAGCGCCAGCGACCTCGCCGACCCGGCTGCGGTGTGATGTCACGCGCCCGACCCTATCCAGCGCCGGCGGTGCCACCCGACGGCGCCCAGCACTCGACACCGGGTGGTCAATCCCCGCCCGGCACGGGTAGACAGGAGGCCACTCGGGAGCCTCTCGGGGACGACGACTTCTCTGGAGAGCCCATGGTCGCCCTGCACACCACGATCGCGATCGTGCTGGTCATCGCACTCATCATCAAGGTCCGCATCGACCCGGTGATCTCGCTGATCCTCGGATCCCTGTACCTCGGACTGGCCAGCGGTGTCGGCTTCGCCGGCACCATCGAGGCGATCACCACGGGCTTCGGCGGGATCATGGCGGAGGTCGGCCTGCTGATCGGCTTCGGTGTGCTGATCGGCTCGCTGCTGCACTCCACGGGCGCGTTCCGTCGCCTGGTCGCGCTCCTGGTGCAGCGGGTCGGCTCGGCGCGGCTGCCGTACGCCCTGACGTCGATGCTGGCGGTGGTGATGCCGTCGATCTACGTGGACGTGCAGGTCGTCCTCGCCGCACCCGTCGCCCGGTCGGCGTCCCCGTTCATCGGCAAGGTCGGGCTCCCCGTCCTCGCCTCCGCGCTGGGCTGCGGCATCTTCGCCGGTTACGTCTTCGTCATCCCCGGCCTCGCCGCGATCTCGATCGCCGGCCTGCTCGACATCCGACTCGGTGACTGGCTCATCTACGGCGTCGTGATCGGTCTGATCACAGCCCTCGTCTCCACGTTGCTGATGCGCCTGCTGTTCTCGGCCGGCGGCTTCTGGAACCCGGAGACGGACGAGGAGGTCGACGAGGCGATGGCCGAGCAGGAGGCGGCCGATCGTGCCTACCTGACGGGCGAGGCGGACTCCTCGCAGGAGGCGGTGGCCAGCAGCGAGGCGGAGGCGACCGCCGCGCGGGAGCAGGAGGGCGTACGCCAGCTCCCGCTCGTGGTCCTGATGCTGCCGATCCTGGTGCCGCTGCTGCTCATCGCCTTCGGTGCGTTCGCCGAGCTCGGCGGCTGGTCCAACGCCTTCATCGCCTTCCTCGGCGACGCCAACATCGCGCTCTTCATCGGTCTCCTCGGGGCCTACTTCCTCTCGCGCGCCTCGTCGGGCCGCGAGCACACCAACGAGGCGATGGAGGACGGGTTCCACACGACCGGCGAGATCCTGCTCATCACCGGTGTGGGCGGCTCGCTCGGCGCGGTCATCGAGGCGACCGGGCTCGACAGCGTGCTGGGCGACCTGTTCCAGGCCGACGAGGGCGCTCCCGTCGTGCTGAGCATCCTGCTGGCGTGGTTCATCGCCGCGGTCCTGCACCTGGCGATCGGCTCCGTGTCGGTGGCAGCGATCACCGCGGCCGGCATCATCGCCCCGATCCTCGACTCGCTGGCCATCTCCCCCATCGCCGTCGGCCTCGCCATCGCGTCGGGCGCGATGTTCGCCCTGCAGGTCAACAGCAACTTCTTCTGGATGTTCAAGTCGCTGCTGGGCCTGTCGACCAAGGGCACGCTCAAGACCCTGACGCTCGTGACCTCGGTCGCCTCGGTGGTCTCGCTGCCGCTCGTGATGCTGGCGGCCGTCGTCCTGTGACCCGGACGCCCGTCAGGCGTTCGCGGCCACGGGCACCCGGATGAGGAACGTCGTCGGGCTGTCGCGGACCGGCGGCTGGTAGACGACCTCGCCGCCGTGGCCCCTCGCGATCTCTCGCACGAGGTACAGGCCCAGGCCGGTCCCGCTGGTGGCTCCGGCCGCGGCGAAGCGGTCGAACAGGCGGGAGACCAGCTCGTCAGGAACGCCAAGGCCCGCGTCCGTGACCCGGAGCTCGACGTGGTCGCCACGCACCTGCGCGCCCATCGCGTAGGGCGGGGCGCCGTGGCGGATGGCGTTGTCCAGCAGGTTGTCGATCGCCTGGGCGAGGCGCACCTCGTCGGCCTGGAGGACGGTGCCGTCAGGCACGTCGACCCCGACGTGGGCGGTGGGACTGGCGGCCTCCCGGCGGGCTGCGGCGCCCCGGACCAGGTCCGGGAGCGACACGCTCTGCCTCCGGAACTCCATCCCAGAGCCCTGCAGCTGGGAGGCAGCGGTGAGGTCGGCGGCGAGCCGGCGCAGTCGCTCCGCACTGCTCCGGATGCCGCGGAAGAGCTGGTCGCGCTCGCCGGGCGACATCTGGCCCTCCGACACCTGGAGGGCATGGGCGCTGCCGTCGATGACGGCCGTGGGGTTCCGCAGCTCGTGGGCCGTGACGGCGAGCAGGCGCGCCTGCTCGGCCATGGCCTCCACCCGGTCGTCGGCGTTCTGTCGTTGCTCGGTCTGGTCGCGGGTGACCTTCGCGAACCCGATGTGCAGGCCCCGGTCGTCGTGGACCGGGCTGATGACGACGCTGGCCCAGAACCGGGTGCCGTCCTGGCGCACGCGCCAGCCCTCCTCGGCGAACGACCCGTCGCGCAGCGCTGCCTCGAGGTTGTGCTGCGGGTGCCCCGTCAGCTGCTGCTCCTCGGGGTAGAAGACCCGGAAGTCGCTCCCGATGATCTCGTGGGCGCGGTAGCCCTTGATCCGGCGCGCGCCTGCGTTCCAGCTCATCACCCGTCCTCGGGTGTCGAGCATGAACACGGCGTACTCCTCGACCGCGGCAACCAGGAACCGGAACTTCTCCTCGGTGCGGTGCAGCTCGTCCTCGACGGTGCGCTGGGCGCTGATGTCCTGCACCTGCGCGAACACGTAGAGCATCTGGCCGACCGAGTCCCGGATCGGGACGAGCGTCACGAGGGCGGTGCGGACGTCCGTCGCTCCCGGCGGTCCGGGGATGCGGTGCTCGAACGTGGCGACGTTCTCCTGCGAGGTCCGCAGTGTCTCGAGGCGGTGGTCCAGGACGTCGCCCAGCCCACCGGTCAGGCGGCCGTAGTCGACCCCGACCAGCTCCCTCGGCTCGCACGACATGAGGTCGGCGAGCGCGTCGTTGGCCCGCACGATCGTGGCGTGCACGGTCATGGTCGCCATGCCGATCGCGGCCCGGTCGAAGAGCGCGCGGAAGCCCTCGAGGTGCTCGTCCAGGATCTCCTGCTCGAGCCGGGTGGCGTCCGCATCCACCCCGAGCAGCTCGGCAGGAGCGTCGGTGGGCGACGGCGACGGCGGCGGTGGACGCGTGACGGGCTCCGGGCTCGTGACCTGCAGGCTCTGCAGGAGGCGCTCGGGGAGCTGTTCCAGCGGGATGGACTTCTCGATGAAGTCGATCGCGCCCAGCTCCCGGACCTCCGCGGCGAGGTGGGTGCCACCGAAGCCGCTGAACATCACCACGGCGGTCTCGGGCCGCACCGCGAGGATCGACGGCAGGGTCTCGAGACCGTCCATCCTGGGCATGGAGACGTCGAGGAGCACGAGCGTCGGCTCGTCCCGGATCACGAGCGCGATGGCCTGCTCGCCGTCCGCGGCCTCGCCCTTGACGTCGAACAGCCCCGAGGACTCGAGCCGCATGCGCACCAGGGTCCGCACGTCGACGGAGTCGTCGACGAGCACCACCGAGACCTTGCCGGCCTCACTCACTCGGTGTTCCTCCATCTGCTACCCCGTCCACTGTCGAGCGACCCGCCGCCGTGCGTGGCAGGTCGCCCCTGGGTCCCGTTCCCGAGATCGCCCTCCCACATGCATGGCCGAGGGCGGGATGACGCCGGCCCGGTCAGTCCTCGGGGTCGTAGCCGAGGTTGGGCGAGAGCCACCGCTCGGCCTCGGCAAGCGTCCAGCCCTTGCGCTCGGCGTAGTCGGCGACCTGGTCGCGCGCCAGCCGCCCCACCACGAAGTACTGGGCCTGCGGGTGGGAGTAGTAGAAGCCGCTGACCGACGCACCCGGCCACATCGCCATCGACTCGGTGAGCTTGATGCCGGTGTGCTCCTCGACGTCGAGGAGCTCCCACAGCGTCTGCTTCTCGGTGTGCTCGGGGCACGCGGGATAGCCCGGCGCCGGCCGGATGCCGTCGTACTGCTCCTTGATGAGCCCGACGTTGTCGAGGTGCTCGTCGGGCGCGTAGCCCCACAGCTCCTTGCGCACCCGCTCGTGGAGCCGCTCGGCGAATGCCTCGGCGAGCCGGTCACCGAGCGACTCGAGCAGGATGGCGTTGTAGTCGTCGAGGTCGGCGCGGAAGGCCGCCACCCGGTCGGAGAGCCCGTCACCGGCGGTCACCGCGAAGGCTCCGACGTGGTCGCGCAGGCCGGTCTCCTTGGGGGCGACGTAGTCGGCGATCGACCGGTTCGGCACCCCGTCGCGGTGCTGGCCCTGCTGGCGGAGGTGGCGCAGGGTGGCGTGCACCTCGCTGCGCTCGTCGTCGAGGTAGAGCTCCACGTCGTCGCCCACCGAGCTGGCCGGGAAGAAGCCGACCACGCCGTGCGCGCGGATCCACTTCTCCTCGATCATCTGGTCGAGCATCGCCTGCGCGTCGTCGTAGAGCTTGCGGGCCGCAGGTCCGGAGCTGGGGTTGTTGAGGATGTCGGGGAACGCGCCCTTCATCTCCCAGGCGTTGAAGAACGGCTGCCAGTCGATGTAACGCCGCAGGGTCGCCAGGTCCTGGTCACGGAGCACCCGTACGTGCTGGCTCGCGCGCACGCCGGTGAGCGGCGAGACCGCGCGGTCCTGCTGGAGCAGCATGTGGGGCTTGGGCGGGCGGTAGCCCGACCAGTCGACCTGGGTCGCGTTGGCACGGGCGTGCTCCAGCGTCACCATCGGCCGGTCGTTCTTGGCCGAGTGGCGCGTGCGCAGGGAGTCGAAGTCGGCCTTGACGTCGCTCATGAGCTTTGCGCGACCGGTCGGGCTGAGCAGCGCCGCTGCGGTGGGCACCGACCGGGACGCGTCCTTGACCCACACCACGGGGCCGTCGTACTTCTGGTCGATCTTGACCGCGGTGTGGGCGCGCGAGGTGGTCGCACCGCCGATGAGGAGGGGGATCTCGAGGCCGAGCCGCTGCATCTCCGAGGCGAAGTTGACCATCTCGTCCAGGGACGGCGTGATCAGGCCGGACAGGCCGATGATGTCGGCGCCGTTCTCCTGCGCCGCGTCGAGGATCTTCTGGGCCGGGACCATGACACCGAGGTCGATCACCTCGTAGTTGTTGCACTGCAGGACGACGCCGACGATGTTCTTGCCGATGTCGTGGACGTCGCCCTTGACCGTCGCCATGACGATCGTGCCGTTGGTGTCCTTCTGGGCCGCGAGGGCGGGGTCCTTGGCCTTCTCCTCCTCGATGAAGGGGATCAGGTAGGCCACGGCCTTCTTCATGACGCGGGCGCTCTTGACGACCTGCGGGAGGAACATCCTGCCAGCGCCGAAGAGGTCGCCGACGACGTTCATCCCGTCCATCAGCGGACCTTCGATGACCTCGATCGGACGACCGCCGGCCGCCGCGATCTCCGCGCGGAGAGCCTCGGTGTCGTCCTCGACGTGGGCGTCGATCCCCTTGACCAGCGCGTGGGCGATCCGCTCGCGCAGCGGCAGGCTGCGCCACTCGTCCTGCACCTCCTCCTCGGCGCCGGCGGCGATGTTGAAGCGCTCGGCGATCTCGAGGAGCCGCTCGGCGGCGTCGGCACGGCGGTTGAGGACGACGTCCTCGATGCGCTCGCGCAGCTCGGCGTCGACCTCGTCGTAGACGACGAGCGCGCCGGCGTTGACGATGCCCATGTCGAGACCCGCGCGGATGGCGTGGAAGAGGAAGACGGCGTGGATCGCCTCACGGACCGGGTTGTTGCCCCGGAAGGAGAACGAGACGTTGGAGATGCCGCCGCTGACCTTCGCGCCGGGGAGGTTCTGCTTGATCCAGCGGGTGGCCTCGATGAAGTCCTCGCCGTAGGTGGCGTGCTCCTCGATGCCGGTGGCGACGGCGAAGACGTTGGGGTCGAAGATGATGTCCTCGGGCGGGAAGCCGACCTCGTCGACGAGGATCCGGTAGGCCCGCTCGCAGATGGCCTTGCGCCGGTCGAGGTTGTCGGCCTGGCCGTCCTCGTCGAACGCCATCACGACGACAGCGGCGCCGTACTTGCGGCACAGCCGGGCGTGCGCGCGGAACGGCTCCTCGCCCTCCTTCATGGAGATCGAGTTGACGATCGCCTTGCCCTGCACGCACTTGAGGCCGGCCTCGATGACCTGCCACTTGGAGGAGTCGACCATCACCGGCACGCGGCTGATGTCGGGCTCGGCCGCGATGAGCTTGAGGAAGCGGTCCATGGCCGCGACCCCGTCGATCATCCCCTCGTCCATGTTGACGTCGATGACCTGTGCGCCCGACTCGACCTGCTGCGCAGCCACGGCGAGGGCGGCGTCGTAGTCGCCGTCCTTGATCAGCTTGCGGAAGCGGGCGGAGCCGGTGATGTTGGTGCGCTCGCCGACATTGACGAAGAGGCTGTCCTCGGTGATGGTCAGCGGCTCGAGACCGGACAGTCGCATCACCGGCTCGATGGTCACGGGCTCGCGACGGTCCTTGCCCTCGACCGCGCCGGCGATGGCGGCGATGTGGCCGGGCGTGGTGCCGCAGCACCCGCCGACGAGGTTGAGGAAGCCTGCGTCGGCGAACTCCGCGAGGACCGCGGCCGTCTGGTCGGGCGTCTCGTCGTACTCGCCGAAGGCGTTGGGCAGGCCGGCGTTGGGGTAGACGCTGACGAACGAGTCGGCGAGCCGCGACAGCTCGGCGACGTAGGGGCGCATGTCGCGGGCGCCGAGGGCGCAGTTGAGGCCGACGGCCAGCGGGCGGGCGTGGCGGATCGAGTCCCAGAACGCCTCGGTGACCTGGCCCGAGAGCGTACGACCGGACGCGTCGGTGATCGTGCCGGAGACGATGACCGGCCAGCGGCGACCCTGCTCCTCGAACAGCGTCTCCACGGCGAAGATCGCCGCCTTGGCGTTGAGGGTGTCGAAGATCGTCTCGATCATCAGCAGGTCGGCGCCGCCGTCGACGAGACCGCGTGCGGCGACGAGGTAGGCGTCGGCGAGCTGGTCGAACGACACGTTGCGCGCGCCCGGGTCGTTCACGTCGGGCGAGATGGAGGCCGTCCGGGTCGTCGGGCCGAGGGCGCCGGCCACCCAGCGCGGGCGATCGTCCGTCGCGGCCGCGTCGGCGGCCTGGCGGGCCAGCGTGGCCGACTGGTGGTTGAGCTCGTAGTCGAGCTCCTCGAGGCCGTAGTCGGACAGCGAGATCGCGTTGGCATTGAACGTGTTGGTCTCGATGATGTCCGCACCGGCGGCGAGGTAGTCCTCGTGGATCGCCCGGATCAGGTCGGGCTGCGTCAGCGTGAGCAGGTCGTTGTTGCCGATGAGGTCGCTCGGGTGGTCGGCGAAGCGCTCACCGCGGTAGCCCGCCTCGTCAGGACGGTCGCGCTGGATCGCCGTACCCATCGCACCGTCCAGCACCATGATCCGCTCGCTCAGGATCGCCGTCAGGGCGGCGGTGGCATCAGGGCGGTGCTGCGGCTCCACTGGTGGTGGCTCCTCTCGGGCGGCGGTACGGCCAGCCTAGGAACGTCGTCCGACACTCGGACAGGCTTCCCACATGGTGGCACCCGGCGCGTCGGCCGGTGAAATCACCACGGGCTGCTGGGCGCGGCGCCCTAGGCTGGGCAGGTGATCGAGTTCGACGACGTGCAGGATCTGGTCTCCCCGGTGGTGATCGCCGCCTTCGAGGGCTGGAACGACGCCGCCGACGCGGCGTCTGGTCTGGTGGACCACCTCATCGAGCAGTGGAAGGCCGAGGTCATCGGCGCGATCGACCCCGAGGAGTTCTACGACTTCCAGGTCAACCGGCCGATCATCGGAACCGACGTCAACGGCTACCGACGGCTCACCTGGCCAACCACGCGCATTGCCGTCGCGCGCCCGGCGGAACTCGACCGCGACGTCATCCTGGTACGCGGCATCGAGCCCAACATGAAGTGGCGCCAGTTCTGCGCCGAGCTCCTCGCCGCCTGCGACGACCTCGGCGCCGAGCTCGTGATCACGATGGGTGCCCTCCTCGCCGACACGCCGCACACCCGCCCCATCCCGGTCACCGGCACCGCGACCGAGCCCGAGCTCGTCGACCGCCTCGTCCTCGAGCAGTCGACCTACGAGGGGCCCACCGGCATCCTCGGCGTCTTCAACGACGCGTGCGCCCAGCTCGACATCCCGGCCGTCTCCTACTGGGCGGCGGTCCCCCACTACGTCGCCCAGCCGCCATGCCCCAAGGCGACGCTCGCCCTCCTCGGCCAGCTCGAGGAGCTGCTCCAGGCCCCCATGCCGATCGGCGACCTCGCCGATGACGCCAGGGCCTGGGAGCGCGGCGTGGACGAGCTCGCCGCCGAGGACGAGGACGTCGCCGACTACGTCCGCGCCCTCGAGGAGACCCGCGACACCGCCGAGCTCCCCGAGGCCTCCGGCGAGGCCATCGCCCGCGAGTTCGAGCGCTACCTCAAGCGCCGCGACACCGACTGAGGGTCCGCGCGTCTGCGCGTCGTACGCCGACACGCCGGGCAGCGGTGAGTGAGACACCTTCTGCCGCCCAAGAACCTGCCTCACGCACCGCTCGGGCGGCGAGGAGGGGGTACGTCAGAGCGAGAGGCCGAGGGCGGCGTCGAGGAGCCGGTGGATGGTCGCCGCGGCCTCCGGGTCGGAGGTGTCGGCGAGGCCGGTCGTGCCGAGGGTCGCCTCGACCCACTCCTGGATCGCGGCGACGGCCGTCGGGGCGTCGAGGTCGTCGGCCAGCGCGGCCAGCACCCGCTCGACGTACGGGAGGGCGGGCGCACCGTTGCCGAGCGCGAGGGCGCGACGCCAGGTGGCGAGGGTGTCGACGGCGTCCCAGAGCTGGTCGTCGGTCCACTCCCAGTCGCTGCGATAGTGGTGGCGCAGCAGCACCAGCCGGATCGCCATCGGGTCGACCTCGCTCATCCGCAGCGCGGAGACGAAGACGAGGTTGCCCTTGGACTTCGACATCTTCTCGCCGTCGTAGGCGACCATCCCGGCGTGGGCGTAGGTGCGCGCGAACCGCTCGCCCGGGTGGGCGACCTGCGCGTGACCGGCCGACATCTCGTGGTGCGGGAAGACGAGGTCGCTGCCGCCACCCTGCACGTCGAACGTGGACCCGAGGTGGTCCAGCGCGATCGCGGAGCACTCGACGTGCCAGCCGGGCCGGCCGGGGCCCCACGGGCTGTCCCACGCCGGCTCGCCCGGTCGCTCGGCACGCCACAGCAGGCAGTCGAGCGGGTCCTTCTTGCCCTCACGGTCGGGGTCGCCGCCGCGCTCGGGGAAGATCTCGAGCATCGTGTCGCGGTCCAGCCCGGACACCGCGCCGAAGGTGTCGTCGGCGGTCACCGAGAAGTAGAGGTCGTCGTCGACGCGGTAGACCGAACCGGCCTCGTCGAGTCGCTGGATCAGCTCGATCACCTGCGGGATGGACTCGACCGCCCCGGTGTAGTGCGCGGGCGGCAGGACCCTCAGCGCCTCCATGTCCTCGCGGAAGAGCTGGGTCTCGCGCTGGGCGAGCTCGGCCCAGTCGACGTTGACCTTGCTGGCGCGCTCCAGCAGCGGGTCGTCGACGTCGGTCACGTTCTGGACGTAGGTCACCTCGTGGCCGGCGTTGCGCCAGGCGCGGTTGAGCAGGTCGAAGCCGACGTAGGTCGCGGCGTGCCCCATGTGGGTGGCGTCGTAGGGGGTGATCCCGCAGACGTACATCCGAGCCGGACCCTCGGGCCGGGTCTCGACGAGGGCGTCGCTCGCGGTGTCGTGCACCCGCACGACGGGGCCCGTCACGGGCAGTGAGGGAACGTCGGGCGACGACCAGGCACGCATGACGCGCAGCCTATCCGCCGCCCGGGAGGCGCCGGCCGCCGCTTCCCGTCTCGATCTCGATACGCCCCTGGTCGCGCCTTCGTTCCTCAGGCGCGGGCCTACTCGATCTGGCCCGGCCGCGCCGCCGGCTGGTTCCTCGCCGACAGCTGCCGGTCTCAGAAGGGGGGCCAGGGGATGACGGGGTACGACGACGAGCGCGGGCCGGGGAACGTCCCCCGCGCCAGCAGCCGGGCGACCCGCCGCCTCGTGGTCTCGACCTCGTCGTCGGTCAGCATCCCGGAGAGCGTCGCGCCCAGCTCACCGTCGAGCGCCGCCGCGAGCACCCGCAGCCCGTCGGCCTCCTCCGCGCTGATCGCGTCGCCCACGAAGCCCCACAGCACCGTGCGGAGCTTGTGCTCGACGTGGAAGGTCAGCCCGTGGTCGACGCCGTGCCGGTGGCCGTCGGGCATGGGCAGGACGTGCCCGCCCTTGCGGTCGGCGTTGTTGACCACGACGTCGAAGAGCGCCATCCGCCTCAGCGGCTCGCTGTCCTCGTGGACCAGCGACACCGCCTGGTCGTGGGCGTCGAGGCCGTCGAAGACGTGGCGGAAGCCCGCCGGGACCTCGCCCTCGCCGACGATGTCGACGGGTGCCGCGTCCTCGACCTCGTCACGCCACAGCTGGACCATGCCCGGGCCGTGCGGTCCGTCGCCGAGGACCGTCGGCGGCACGATGTCCCAGCCGAGCGCCTCCGAGACGGCGTACGCACCCACCTCGCGGGCGGCCAGCGTGCCGTGGGGGAAGTCCCACAGCGGCCGCTCCCCCGCGATCGGCTTGTAGACGACCCGGACGCCGCCGACCTCGCCGACGAAGGTGGCGTTGGACGCCGGCAGCACGCGTCCGTGCAGGGTCAGCTCCCCGGTGGGGAAACCGGCCGGGAGGGTGCTGTCAGGGATCACGGCGCCGGAAGCCGTTGGCACGGACGCAGAGGTGCCCGTCCGGGTCGATCGGCTCGCCGCAGAAGGGGCAGTCGGGGCGCCCCGCGCCGATCACGGACAGTGACCGCTCCACGAACGAGCGCGCCGCGGCGGCGGTGAGCCGGACCAGGAAGATCTCGTCGGGCTCGGGCTCGAGGAGGTCCTCGAGGTCCTCCTGCAGCTGCTCGGGCGAGACGACCGCGGCCTCGGTGAAGGGGAAGACCTCGATCACCACCCGCTCGTCGGCGCCGTCCCACGACAGGGTCATCGTCCCGGCGCGGAACTCCTCCTCGATCGGCTGCTCGAGGGGCTGGGTGTCGGTGAGGTCGCGCGGCGCGATCGCCGGGATCAGCACGTCGCCGCCCGCGGCCTGCATCAGCTCGTCGAGGAGCTCGTCGATGCGCTCGGCGAGGGCCTGCACCTGCTGCTTCTCGAGCGAGACGCTGACCAGCCGGGCGCCCTCGCGGGCCTGGAGGAAGAACGTGCGCTGGCCGGGCTCGCCAACGGTGCCGGCGACGAAGCGCTCGGGTGGGTCGAAGCGGTGCACGACGGGCATGTCACTCACCCTAGGGCGTGCCTGTCTGGGGTCCGGCGCCTCCACCCACCTCGGCGTCCGCGCGCCGGCTGCGGGTGGTGCGTCGGGGCTTCCTGGGCGGGGTCAGCCAGGCGAGGTCGCCGGCGTGGGTGTTGGTGCCGATCACGAACGGCCGTGACTCGGTGTAGCGCACGATCGACACCGACGCGGGGTCGACGTGGATGCGCTGGAACAGGTCGAGGTGGGTGCCGAGCGCGTCGGCGAGGATCGACTTGATCACGTCGCCGTGGCTGACGGCGAGCCACACGGCGTCGTCGCCGTGCTCGGCCGCCACCCGCGCGTCGTGGCGTCGTACGGCTGCCACCGCGCGGTCCTGCATCGCCCGCATCGACTCCCCTCCGGGGAAGGTGGCCGCCGACGGCTGCGCCTGGACGGTCTTCCAGAGCTTCTCCTTGGCGAGGTCCTTGAGCGGGCGTCCCTGCCACTCGCCGTAGTCGCACTCCGACAGCTGCTTGTCGCTCCCGGCCCGCAGCGGTTCGGGCTGCCGGGTGGTGATCTCGCGGCACGTCTCGCGGCAGCGCTCGAGGGGGCTGGTGACCGCGGCAGCGAGTCGTACGCCTGCGAGCCGCTCCCCCACCGCGACCGCCTGCTTCACCCCGGCGTCGTCGAGGTGGACGCCGGGCAGCCGGCCGGCGAGGACTCCGGTGGCGTTGGCCGACGAGCGGCCGTGTCGAACAAGGATGACGGTGGGCATTCTCCAGAGGTTAGTGGGGCTAGCCTCGGCCTTGTGATCGTGGACAACGCCCTCTACCACCGGGGCAAGCGGGTGCCACTGGGCAACGGGGACGACCAGAGCCTCGGGCACGCACGGGTGCCGTGCGACCCGGGTGACTTCCAGTGGATCGGCATCCACGACCCCAGCCCCGACGAGCTCGAGCTGATCGCCCGCACCTTCGACCTGCACCCGCTGGCCGTCGAGGACGCCGGCGACTCCCACCAGCGGCCCAAGCTCGAGCACTACGGCGACACGCTGTTCCTCGTGCTCAAGACGCTCTGGTACGTCGACGAGGAGGACGCGGTGGAGACCGGCGAGATCAACATGTTCGTCGGTCGCGACTTCATCGTGACGGTCCGCCACGGGGAGGGCATCAACCTCTCGGACTCGCGCCACGACCTCGAGGAACGTGCGCAGGTGCTGGAGCACGGCCCGATGGGGGTCATGTACGCCATCTGCGACCGCGTCGTCGACGAGTACGAGAAGGTCGGGGCGGCGCTGGAGGAGGACGTGGACGAGGTGGAGGAGTCGGTGTTCTCCCCCGGCCGCACCGACGACTCCGTCCGGATCTACGTCCTCAAGCGCGAGATCGCCGAGGTCCGCCGCGCGGTCCTGCCGCTGCGCGAGCCGATGCGGAAGTTCTCCCTGCACTCCGACACCGTCCCGACGATCCGCACCCCCATCCCCATCACGGCGGAGACCGCGACCTACTTCCGCGACGTGGCCGACCACCTCCAGCGCGTCTCGGAGGTGATCGACAGCCTCGACGTCCTGCTGTCGACCGCGTTCGACGGCCATCTGGCGCGCATCTCGGTCCAGCAGAACGAGGACATGCGCAAGATCTCCGCCGGCGCCGCCCTCGTGGTGGTGCCGACCCTGATCGCCGGGATCTACGGCATGAACTTCGACCACATGCCCGAGCTGCACTGGACCTACGGCTACCCCTTCGCGATCGTCCTCATGATCGGGGTGGCCGCCGGGTTGTTCGCGCTGTTCAAGAAGTCCGGGTGGCTGTGACCCGAACCTCGACCGCTCCCACTGCGTGGCGGGTGGTCTGGTGGTTCGGCTTCGTCAGCCTGGCCGCCGACATGGTCTACGAGGGCGCCCGCTCGGTCTACGGCCCCGTCCTCGCAGCCCTCGGTGCGTCCGCTTTGGTCGTCGGGCTCGTGACGGGAGCCGGCGAGGCGATCGCGCTCGTCCTGCGCCTGGCGTTCGGCCCGATCGCCGACCGGACGGGCCGCTACTGGTCCCTGACGATCGTCGGCTACGGACTCACCGCGGTATGCGTCCCGCTGATAGCGCTGGCGCCGCGGCTCGGCGCGGCCGGGCTGGCCTTCGCCTCCACGATGATCCTGCTCGAGCGCCTCGGCAAGGCGGTCCGGTCGCCGTCGAAGTCGGCGCTGCTCGCCCACGTCGCGACCGCCGTCGGCCGTGGGCGCGGCTTCGGGGTGCACAAGGCCCTCGACCAGGTGGGGGCGTTCGCCGGACCGCTCGTGGTGGCCGCGGTCGTCGCGGTCGCGTCCCTCTGGTGGGGCATGGCCGTGCTCGCCGTCCCCGGCGCCGTCGCGATGGTCCTGCTGCTCACCCTGCGCCGCCGCGTCCCCGACCCCAGCGTGTACGACGACACGCCCCCGCCTGCCGCCCAGGAGCACCCGCCACCGAGCCGCAGCTGGTGGGCGGACGCCGTCGGGTCGGGCCTGCCGGCCGACTTCTTCCGCTACGCCTTCGCCGCGTCGCTGACGACGGGTGCGTTGGTCACCTTCGGGATCATCGGCTACCACCTCGCCGTCGACGACCTGGTGCCCGTCGCGGCCGTCCCCGTGGTGTACGCCGCGGCGATGGGCGTCGAGGCGGTCGCGGCGCTCGCCGTCGGCTCGGTCTACGACCGCACCGGCCCGCGGGTGCTGCTCCTCGTGCCGGTGCTGGTGGCGCTGGTGCCGGCCCTCGCCCTCGGCTCGGCCATGGTGGCGGTCCTGGGCGGCGTCGTCGCGTGGGGCGCGGCCCAGGGCGTCCAGGACTCGACGGTCAAGGCGGTGGTCGCCGACCTGGTCGACGCGCCGCGCCGCGCGACGGCCTACGGCGTCTTCGCGGGGATCCAGGGACTCTTCGCGATCGTCGGCGGCGTCACCGCCGGCTGGCTCTACGACCGCTCGCTGCCGGCCCTCGTGGCCGTCGTCGCCGTCACCCAGGTCGTGGCGCTGGTGCTGCTGGCCGACACGTTCAGGCGGTCAGCACGCCGGCTCCGAGCAGGATGAGCGTGCCCGCGCCGAGCAGGATCCGGTAGATCACGAAGGGCGTGTACGAGTTCGTGCTGACGTAGCGCAGCAGCCAGGCGATGGCGGCGTAGCCGACGACGAACGAGACCACCGTGGCGGTGATGGTGGGACCCCACCCGAAGTCGTTGTGACCGTGCGGGATCTCCTTGAGCTCGAAGAGCCCGGCACCGACGACAGCGGGGATCGCGAGGAGGAAGGCGAAGCGGGTCGCGGCCTCGCGGTCGAAGCCGAGGAAGCGGCCCATGGAGATCGTGGCGCCCGAGCGCGAGACGCCGGGGACCAGGGCGAGCGCCTGCGCGAGACCCATCAGCACCGCGTCCCTCAGCGTGAGCTTGCCCAGCGTCCGGTCGGTGCGCCCGACGCGGTCGGCGATGCCGAGGACGATGCCCATCACGATCAGCGTCGTGCCGGTGATCCACAGGTTGCGGAAGTCGCGCTCGATGACGTCCTTGAGCAGCACGCCGAGCACCACGATCGGCAGCGAGCCGATGATGATGTACCAGCCCATCCGCGCGTCGATCGTGCCGCGGTACTCCGCCTTGAACAGCGAGCGCACCCACGCGCTGCCGATGCGCCAGATGTCCTTGCGGAAGTAGATCAGCACGGCGAGCTCGGTGCCGATCTGGATGACGGCCGTGAACGCCGCCCCCGGGTCCCCCCAGCCGAACAGCTCGGGGAAGATCCGCAGGTGCGCGCTGCTCGAGATCGGCAGGAACTCGGTCAGCCCCTGGATGACGCCGAGGACCACTGCCTTGAGGAGATCGATCACAGGGCGGGAGCCTACGGGCGCGTCCCGTGCGGTCCGCGCACCACCCGTGGCTACCCTCACCACCATGCAGCAGCGTTCCCTCGGCGCGACCGGGCTCAAGGTCTCCCGGCTCGGCCTCGGCACGATGACCTGGGGCCGTGACACCGACGAGCACGAGGCGCGCGACCAGCTGATCGCCTTCGCCGAGGCCGGGGGCACGCTCGTCGACACCGCCGCCGGATACGGCGACGGTGCGAGCGAGGAGCTGATCGGCACGCTCATCGGCGACGTCGTCGCCCGCGACGAGGTGGTCCTCGCGACCAAGGCCGGCATCCACCGGCGTACGGGCGCACGCGTCACCGACACCTCCCGCGGCAGCCTGCTGACCACCCTCGACGCCTCGCTGAAGCGGCTCGGGGTCGACCACGTCGACCTCTGGCAGGTCCACGTGTGGACCGATGAGACCCCGGTCGAGGAGACGCTCAGCGCCCTCGACCTCGCCGTCACCTCGGGCCGCGCGTCCTACGTCGGCGTCTCCAACTACACCGGATGGCAGACCGCGCAGGCCGCGACCTGGCAGCGGGCCGTCCCCGGGCGGGTGCCGCTGGCGTCGACCCAGGTCGAGTACTCGCTCCTCAACCGCCACGTCGAGCACGAGATCGTCCCGGCCGCTCAGGCCCTCGGGCTCGGGGTCCTCCCCTGGTCGCCCCTCGGCCGCGGCGTGCTCACCGGGAAGTACCGCACCGGCACCCCGTCGGACTCGCGCGCCGCCACCGAGCACTTCGCCGGGTTCGTCGGGGCCTACCTCGACGAGCGCGGCCGCGGGATCGTGGAGGCCGTCGCGCGCGCCGGCGACGGTCTCGGCTGGTCGCCGCTGGAGGTCTCGCTCGTGTGGGTACGCGACCGGCCCGGGGTCGCCGCCCCGATCGTCGGTGCCCGCACGGCCGCGCAGCTCAAGGGAGCGCTCGGCATCGAGGAGCTGACCCTGCCGCCGGAGATCGTCGACGCCCTCGACGACGTGTCGGCAGACTGAACCGCACCCCTTCGAGGAGAGAGGGAGAGACGATGGCCAGGATCCAGCGCCGCCCACCGGGCCGCGGGGTGGAGTGGGAGTTCGAGACGCTCGTGCTGCCCCAGGACTTCTCCCGCAACGTCGTCACCCGCGTGCTCGTCGAGCGCGCCGAGCACGGCGGCTGGGAGCTCGACCGGCTCCGCATCGGCAACGACGGCAAGCGACGCGTGGTGCTGCGCCGCAAGATCATCCGGCAGCGGCTGACCCTCTTCGCCGGCTGACCCCGTTCGACCGGCATTCCGACCGGCATGGGGTGCGGACCCCATGGACGCCGCCGTCCCCACGGTGCTCGACTCGAAGGAGCGGGGCCACCCCGGTCCCGGTTGAGGGGACGACGCAGATGACACGCAGGCACAGGCCGGCACTCGGGATCGTGGAGCTCGCGGTGGACCCGGCCGACGTCGACCAGGAGACCTATCCCGTCCGGATCAGGCTGACCCGGCCGCTGACGGCGTACGAGGCGGAGGGGCTCGCGTCGGTCGAGCCGGGCATCCGGAGCGAGGGGGACGCGATCGTGCTGCCGGCGGCGCGCCTGGACGACGTGGCACGCGACGTCGACACCTGGAGCGCGCGCCTCGAGCGGGTGCAGACGCGCGCCGACCAGCTCGAGGGCGAGACACTGGTGGCCGACCAGCGACGGGTGGACGACCACGCGCGGCACGGGTCCCACCTCCGCAGCCAGCAGGTCAACGACCGCGGGCTGCACTGAACAGGGCCCGGGCCGGGCGGCTACCAGCCGCTGGAGCCCGGTCCACCCTTGAACGGTCCGGTGACCCGCGACGTGATCCAGCCGCCGTAGAAGCTGCCCGGCTGGGGTTGGACCACCTCGTCGTCGACGGTGCAGCGGTCGACCCGGCCCGGGTAGAGCGCGACGTGGCCGACCAGCGACTCGAAGCCCTTCGAGGGCGTCGGGTAGGTCCACGCCACGGCCGGGAGCACGTCGTCGCCGACCACGAGGTCGTAGTAGGCCGCCTGCCCCTTCCACTCGCACCACGAGGCGCCCTGCCCCGGGCGGAGCACCCCCTCGGCGAAGTCGGCTGCCGGCAGGTAGTACGTCGGCGGGTGGCTGGTCTCCAGCACCCGCACGCTCGCGGTGGTGTCGGCGACGACGAGGCCACCGTGGGTGACCACGACGTGCTCGTTGCTCGGGTCCACCCGCGGCGGGCGGGGGTAGTCCCACACGGACTCGGTCATGCACCCAACCTACGGAACGGTCCCTACGGCTCGAGGTCGCGCGACGCGAGCCAGGCGCGTCCGCGACGGTCCGAGGCCTGCGCGAGCCAGGCCTCCTCGATGACCTCGACGAGCTCCTCCCGCTCGATCTCCCCCACCCGGGAGGTGCGCAGCAGCACCGACGCGTGACCGTCGAAGTGCGGCGTCGTGAAGAACGGCAGCCGCTCGTCCTGCAGCAGCGCCTGCTTGTCCCCCTCGGAGCCGACCCAGATGACCACGACGTCGTCGTAGCGCTCCCCCGTCTCGGGGTCCACGGCGTCGGGTCGTGGGGTCCGGAAGAACACGAACGACTTGCTGCCCACCTGGTAGACGGGGTACTTCTCCGGGCGTGCGACGGTCACGTGCGGCATCGCACGCGCGGTCGCGTGGATGTCGTCGACCGTCGCCGGGCGACTCACGACGCGGCCGCCGCCGCCTTCGCCCGCAGCTCGGCCACCATCGCGTCGGGGTCGTCGGCTGAGTAGACGGCCGAGCCCGCGACGAAGACGTCGGCCCCGGCCTCGGCGCACCGCTCGATCGTCTCCAGCGACACGCCACCGTCGACCTGCAGCCAGGTCTCGACGCCGTGCTTGCGCATGAGCGCGCGGGCGGTGCGGATCTTGGGCAGGCACAGGTCGAGGAACTTCTGGCCGCCGAAGCCGGGCTCGACGGTCATGATGAGCACCATGTCGAGCTCGGGCAGCAGCGCCTCGTAGGGCTCGATCGGCGTCGCCGGCTTGAGTGCCATCGACGCGCGGGCGCCCTGCGACCGGATCTCGCGGGCGAGCCGCACCGGCGCCTTGGCCGCCTCGGCGTGGAACGTGACCGACCCGCACCCCGCCTCGGCGTAGGACGGTGCCCACCTGTCGGCGTCCTCGATCATCAGGTGCGCGTCGATGGGTTGGGAGGCGTGCTTGCTGAGTGCCTCGACGACGGGCAGGCCGAGGGTCAGGTTGGGCACGAAGTGGTTGTCCATGACGTCCACGTGCACCCAGTCGGCACTGGGGATCCGGGCCACCTCGTCGGCGAGGCGCGACAGGTCGGCGTTGAGGATGCTCGGTGTGATCTGGATGCCCACAGGGCGAGCCTAGTGACTCCCGGGACCGTCGAGACGCGCGGCACTGCTCCCGGCGGGTACGACGACGTGGAGCGCGTTGCGGTCGACCTCGAACGTCGCCGTGGTGGTGGCCGCGATCTCGCCGTCGAGGTTGACCGGGAGCGGCTCGTCGGTGACCAGGCGCAGGCGCCGGGTGGTGAGGTGGTGCACCCGGTCGTGCTCGACGAGGTGGCCGGTCCGGAGCAGCCGCGCGACCGAGAGGTGGTCGCGCAGCCGGCCCTGCTCGACGGCGTACACGTCGAGGAGGTGGTCGTCGATCGAGGCGTGAGGCGCGACGGTGAGCCCGCCTCCGTAGTGCCGCCCGTTGCCGACGGCGACCTGCATGAGGTCGGCGAGCTCGAGGGTGGTGCCGTCGTCGAGCTCCAGGCGGGCGGCGAACGGCCGGTGGGACCGGTACGCCGCCAGGGTGGCCGCCGGGTAGGCGAAGCGGCCGAGCCGCTGCTTCATCGCCGGGGTCAGCCTCTGGGTGACGGCGACGGAGAGACCGACCGAGGCCACGTTGAGGTAGGCGCGCCCGTCGACCCGCCCGAGGTCGACGTCGACGACGTGGCCGTGCACCAGTGTGTCGACCGCCGCCGCCAGGTCGTCGGGGACCCCGAGCGTGCGGGCGAAGTCGTTGGCGGTCCCGAGCGGCAGGACGCCGAGCGCGGTGCTGGAGTGGGCGACCATTGCGGCCGCGCAGCCGATCGTGCCGTCGCCCCCACCGACCACGAGCAGGTCGGGCTCGGACTCGACGGCGACCGCCAGCGCCTCGAGGAGCTCGAGCCCGCCGTGCACGGGGTGCACCGTCACGTCGTCCGACACACCGCGAGCTGCTGCCTCCACGAGCGGGAGGGCTCGCGCCCCGCGGCGGGCTGCGGTGTTGACGACGACTGCGACCCGACCGGTGCGCGGCTGGGCCGACCTGTTCTGCTGCATGGCCCGAGGCTAGGGCGCGTGCGTGAGAGGACGATGAGGACGACCTGTGCGCGGACTGTGGCGCCTAGGACTCCTCGGGCTCCGGCGGCGCCTCGGCGCCCTCGTCCTCGTCGCGGGCCGCCCACTCGAGCAGCGGGGCGATGTCGAACGGCTTGTCGTCGATGCCGGCGTGCAGGTCGCCGATCTCCGCGAACCGCTGGGGCATCGTGAAGATGGTGAAGTCGTCGGGCACGCAGTCGTCGACCTCGTCCCAGCGGATCGGCGCCGACACCCGGGCCTCGGGCACGCCCCGGACCGAGTAGGCGGCGGCGATCGTGTGGTCGCGCGCGTTCTGGTTGTAGTCGACGAACAGCTGGGAGGGGTCGCGGTCCTTGCGCCACCACGCCGTCGTGACCTCTCCCCCGGCCCGCCGCTCGACCTCGCGTGCGAACGCCAGCGCGCCGCGGCGTACGTCCTGGAAGCCGTGGTCGGGCGGGATCCGCACGTAGACGTGCATCCCCGACCCGCCGCTGGTCTTGGGGAAGCCGACGGCACCGAGCTCGTCGAGCACCTCGTGGGCGATGTGGGCGACCCGCTGCACGGTGGCCCAGTCGCACCCGGGACCCGGGTCGAGGTCGATGCGCCACTCGTCGGGCTTCTCGGTGTCGGAGCGCCGGCTGTTCCACGGGTGGAACTCGACCGTCGACATCTGCACCGCCCAGATGACACTCGCCAGCTCGGTCACGCACAGCTCGTCGGCGGTGCGCTTCCACCGGGGGAAGAACAGCTGGACGGTCTCGACCCACTCGGGTGCTCCGGCCGGCAGGCGCTTCTGGTGCACCTTGTCGCCCGCCAGGCCCTTGGGGAAGCGGTGCAGCATGCACGGACGCTCGAAGAGGGCGTTCACGATCCCGTCGCCGACGGCGAGGTAGTACTCGACGAGGTCGAGCTTGGTCGCGCCGCTCGGCGCCGCGTCGGTGGGAGGGAAGTAGACGCGGTCGGGGTTGGTGACCTTGACGACGCGGTCGTCGACCTCGATCTCGGTGAACGGCGACGCCATGTCAAGGAGCCTAGTCGCGGGCGCCGACGGTCGCGGGGGTCACTACGGCCCGGAGGTCTCCGACGGCTGCTGCTCGGGCTGCTGCTGCTGCCCGTCCTGCTGCTGGGTCTGCTGGTCGCCGGGCTGCGTCTCCTGCGGCTTGTCCACGGTCACGGTGACGACGTCGGACCAGCCCTCGTCGGCGTACTGGCTCTCGGGACGGTGCCAGCGGAACTCTGTGGTCTCCGCAACGGGTACGACGACCCGCGCGACGCCGTCGCGCGAGGCGAGGACGGGCTTGCCGACCGTGGCCCACTGGCCACCGGGCGAGCGGGACTCCAGGACGAGCGGGTCGCCCGTGAGGCGTCCGGACCCGTCGGTGACGCGTCCGGTGAGCTCGACCTCCTCGTCGGGCTTCACCTGCTGCCTGCCGGCCGCTACGCTCGTCGACAGCGAGACGCCCTCGAAGTCGAAGGTCGAGCCGGAGGCCCGGACGGCGTCGAGGTTGAAGGCCTTGCCGTCGCAACCGAAGCCGGTGACCGCGAAGCCGGGGCCGTCGCCGTGCTCGGCGGCGAACTGCGCCGGCGTGGCTGAGCCGGCCCGGTCGACGGTGGCGCCGGAAGAGAGGTCGACGAGCGCCCAGTCGTAGGTGAGTGCGGAGGAGGACACGGTGGTCCAGGACCCGGCAGGGGCCGACACGGCCGCCCGCCCGCGCCAGGCGGTGCCGGCGGGACTCTGCCGGCTCACGGCCATGACCCACGAGACGCCCGAGCTGCCGCCGGTGGCCGCGACCGCGACCGACGAGTCCAGCCCGGCGAGCGAGTCGAACGAGGCGTAGGGTCCGGCCGCGCTGCCGGCGGCGGTCGGGACGAGGCCCAGCGACCGGCGGCCGAGCGGGGCGGCGTAGGGACCGAGGTTGATGCGTGAGGCGGGCGCGGTCGCGTTGGCGAGCAGGTCGGCGCACCCGACATAGGTGAGGTAGACGTCGGAGTCGCCGGTGGCGGGCCCGGACAGCGTGCGTGAGCCGCCCGCGGCGTGGGCGGGACTGCTGACCAGGGTCGTGCCCACGGTCAGGGTCAAGGTCGTGGCGGCCAGGGCCGTCATGATGCTGCGCACGTGCATGGATTCCTGCTCCCCGTGACACGGCACACCCCTCCGGTGCGCCGAGCTGAGTCCATCATGCTGGTCAAAGCAAAGGATGTGAACCGCCCAGGCGCGGAAGTCACCCCAATTGGTGGCCGATGCGCTCCACCTGAGCCCTGAGGGTGGCGGCACATCCCAGCCCCGAGGGGCCGGCGCACGCTGTCTGCCGCCACCTGCAGGACGACTGACGACGTTGTCCCCTCCGGGTCAGGCCCGTCGGCGCAGGGTGGCCGCGAACATCGCGTCGGTGCCGTCGCGGTGCGGCCACAGCTGGAAGCGCTCCACCTCGTCGGTGTCGCCGCGGCGGGCCAGCACGGCCCGCACGACGTCGCTGGTCTCCGCGACCACGGGCGAGCAGGTCGCGTAGACCACCACGCCGCCCGGTCGCACCGACTCCAGCGCCGAGTCGAGCAGCACATGCTGGATCCCGACGAGCTCCTCGACGTCCTCGGGCGTACGACGCCAGCGCGACTCGGGACGTCGTCGGAGCGCGCCGAGCCCCGAGCACGGCGCGTCGACCAGCACCCGGTCGAAGGTGCCGGGGAGCCAGGCGGGGCGCATGCCGTCGCCGGCGAGCACCTGCGCCGCGCCCTCCGGCGTTGCACGCGC
>NZ_JBFUMR010000024.1:0-78465 GCF_054049275.1 Nocardioides sp. P5_E3 | reverse complement strand
GCGTGGTGGGCGGTGCGCGATCAGGCCCGCGCCGTGCCGGTCGCACCGGCTGCGTCCGGTCCCGCCGGGTCGGCGACGCCGCTCGCGCCGGTCGTGCCGGCCGACGGCGCGGGCGGCGTGTCCGCCCCCACCGACCCGGGCGAGGAGCTGGTCGTCGACGTCGCGGGCAAGGTACGTCGCCCCGGGATCGCAGTGCTGCCCGCAGGGGCTCGCGTCGTGGACGCCCTGGAGGCGGCGGGAGGTGCGCGGCGAGGCGTCGACCTCACCGCGCTCAACCTCGCCCGACCCGTCGTCGACGGCGAGCAGATCCTCGTGGGCGTCGCCCCGGCCGCGGGCGTGGCCGGCACGCTCGACTCCCCGGTCCCCGGCGGAGAGGCGCTCGTCAACCTCAACACCGCCGACCAGGCGGCCCTCGACACCCTGCCCGGCGTCGGGCCGGTGACGGCCGACGCGATCCTCGCGTGGCGCGACAGCAACGGCGGCTTCACGTCCGTCGACGAGCTGCTGGAGGTCGACGGCATCGGGGAGGCCACCCTCGCCGACCTCGCGCCGCTCGTCACCCTCTGACCGACCGTGCCCGACCTGCGTG
The DNA here is from genome assembly GCF_054049275.1 of Nocardioides sp. P5_E3. NCBI lineage: Bacteria > Bacillati > Actinomycetota > Actinomycetes > Propionibacteriales > Nocardioidaceae > Nocardioides > Nocardioides sp. P5_E3. The sequence goes on along the minus strand of NZ_JBFUMR010000024.1, from coordinate 77,876 downwards.
CGGTCGCCCTCGGCGTGGGCGCGTGGGCGGGCGCGCTCCTGGTGCTCGTCGCGCCAGGGTGGCTGGCCCTCGCAGCGGTCGCGCTGGTGGTGGCCGTCGTCGGGACCGGTGTGGTGCGCCGGTGGTGGTCCCTCGGGTGGCTCGGTCCGCTCGCGGCCTTCGTGGCGGTCGCCGGGGTCGCCTGCCTGCAGCACGTCCTGCTGACGACGTCGCCCCTCGCCGCGCTGGCCGACGAGGGTGCCGTCGTGCGGGTCGAGCTCGAGCTGACGTCGGACGTGCGGGTGGTGGCGGGGCACTACGGCGACCTCCAGGTCGTCCGGGCCGTGGTCGCCCGCCTCGAGGGGCGGGGGAGTGCCTGGACGCTCGACGCGCCCGTCGTGGTGATGGCCGGTGCCGACTGGCCGCGGCTGCCGTTGGGCACCCGGCTGGAGACAGCGGCCCGGCTCGTCCCCGGCGACGGAGACGTCGCCGCGCTGGTGCGCCCGACCGGCGAGCCGCGCGTCGTGGCCGAGCCCGACGTGTGGTGGGACGCCGCGGCAGGCGTACGACGCTCCGTGCGCGCCGCGGTCGCGGGACGGGACGCCGACGCGCGTGAGCTGGTCCCGGCTCTGGTGGTCGGGGACGACGGTGGGCTCGATCCCGACCTCGCCGACGACTTCCGGACTACCGGGCTGACCCACCTGCTGGCGGTGAGCGGGACCAACCTGACGCTGGTGGTGGGGTTCCTGCTCGTGCTCGGCCGGTGGGCCGGGGTGCGCGGTCCCTGGCTCTACGCGCTGGGTGTGCTCGGCATCTGCGGCTTCGTGCTGACCGCGCGGGCGGAGCCCAGCGTCGTACGTGCGGCCGCGATGGGTGCCGTGGCGCTGGTCGGGATGGGGCGCAACGGACGGTCCCGCGGAGTCCGGGGCCTGGGGGTGGCGGTGCTCGGCCTGCTGCTGGTCTGGCCGCGGCTCGCCGTGACGGCGGGGTTCGCGCTGTCCGCGCTCGCGACCGCCGGGATCCTCCTGCTGGCGCCGGTCTGGCGCGACGCGCTGATGAGGTGGACCCCGCGGTGGGTCGCCGAGGCGGTGTCGGTGCCGCTGGCCGCGCAGGTGGCCTGCACGCCCGTGGTGGCGGCGATCTCGGGCCAGGTCAGCCTCGTCGCGGTGGGTGCCAACCTGCTCGCCGCACCGGCCGTCGCGCCGGCGACCGTGCTCGGGCTCTCCGGCGGGCTGCTCGGCCTGCTGTGGAGCCCGCTCGGCATCGCTGTCGCGACCCCGGCGGCGTGGTCGGCAGGATGGATCATCGCCGTCGCCCGCTGGGGCGCGGACGTCCCGACGGCAGCGGTCGACTGGGGCACCGGACCGGTGCCGCTCGTGCTGCTCACGGGACTGTGCCTGCTCGCGGTGCCCCTCGCCCCGCGGCTGCTCGGCCGTCCGGCCACGACGCTGGCCTGCACCGGCCTCCTCGTCGTGGTGATGCTGGTCCGGCCCCCGACCCCCGGCTGGCCGCCGCGCGGCTGGGTGCTGGCGATGTGCGACGTCGGCCAGGGCGACGCACTCGTCCTGCGCGCCGGTCCCGGGTCGGCGGTGGTCGTCGACGCCGGACCCCAGCCCGCACCGACCGACGCCTGCCTCGACCGCCTCGAGGTCACCGCCGTGCCGCTCCTCGTGCTCACGCACTTCCACGCCGACCACGTCGGCGGGGTGGTGGGTGTGCTGGAGGGTCGCGAGGTGGGGGAGGTCGAGGGCACGGCGCTGCTCGACCCGCCGGAGGGAGCCGGCGCCGCGGCGCGCGCGGTCGGCCGCGACCCGGCCCCGGCGGCGTACGGCCTCACACGTCGGGTCGGCGAGGTGACGCTGCAGACGGTGTGGCCCCGTCCCGGTGCCCGCCCGGGCGACCCCGCGGAGAGCGCGCCCAACAACGCCAGCGTCGTCCTCGTCGCCGAGGTGGGAGGGGTGCGGGTCCTGCTGACCGGGGACGTCGAGCCGTCGGCGCAGGCCGCGCTGGCCCGCGACCTGGTGGGCCTGCACGTGGACGTGCTCAAGGTGCCGCACCACGGCAGCCGCCACCAGGACCTCGACTGGCTCACCTCGCTCGGCGCGCGTCTGGCGCTGGTGTCGGTGGGGGAGGACAACGACTACGGGCACCCCGCCCCCGACCTCGTGGCCGCCCTCGATGCTGCCGGCGCGAGCGTGTGGCGCACCGACGTCTCCGGCGACGTGGTCGTGGTGGTCCGGGACGGCGAGCTCGGTGTCGTCGCCCGTGGATAGGGTGGGGCGCACCATGGCTCGCACCCCCTCCGCCGCACAGGTCCTCGGCCACGTCGTCCTCGTGACGGGCAAGGAGGAGTACCTCTCCGCCCGGACCGTTGCGTCGGTGCGCGAGGCCGTCCGGGCCCATGACGCGGAGGCGGAGATGGCCGAGTCGACGGCCTCCGACCTGACCCTGGCCTCGCTCGGCGAGATGTCGGCGCCGTCGCTCTTCTCCTCCATCCGGTGCGTCGTCGTGCGCGGGTTGGAGGACCTGCCCGACGAGTCCGTCGACGGCCTGCTCGACTACTGCGCGGCCCCCGCCGACGACGTCGCGCTCGTGCTGGTGCACTCCGGCGGGCAGAAGGGGAGCGGCGTGCTCACCAAGCTGCGCAAGCTCTCGCCGGTGACCGAGGTGAAGTCGGAGGAGGTCAAGCCGAGCGAGATGACCGGCTTCCTGACCTCCGAGGTCGCCTCGCACGGCGCGCGGATCGACTCCGACGCCGCCGCCTTCCTCGTGCAGGCCGTCGGCACCGACCTGCGGTCACTCGCCGCCGCGGCCGACCAGCTGACCAACGACTTCCACGGCGAGCAGCTCACGATCGACAAGGTCCAGCGCTACTTCGGTGGCCGCGCCGAGGCGAAGTCGTTCACCGTCGCCGACGCCGCGTTCGCCGGACGTCGCGCCGCGGCCCTCGAGGAGCTTCGCTGGGCGCTCGACTCGGGGACCTCGCCGGTGCTGGTCACCTCGGCGATGGCCGCGTCTGCGCGCAGCCTCGCGCGCTACCTCGGGTCTCCGCGGGGCGCCCGCGACGCCGACCTCGCCCGCGACCTCGGCGTACCCCCGTGGAAGGTGCGCACCGTGCGCGACCAGTCACGCTCGTGGACCTCCGAGGGCATCGCCGCGGCGGTCCGGGCGGTGGCCCACGCGGATGCCGACATCAAGGGCCAGGCGCACGACGCGTCCTACACCCTCGAGCGGCTCGTGCTCACCGTCGCCGGTCTGCGCGACGGGCGCTGAGCCGACCCCGAAATGCACAACACCCGCCACGAGGGCGGGTGTCGCAGGTGAAGGCTCGCGTCAGAGCGAGGCGGCCTTCTTGGCGATCGAGGACTTGCGGTTCGCGGCCTGGTTGCCGTGGATGACGCCCTTCGAGGCGGCCTTGTCGAGCGCCCGCATCGCGTCGCGGCTGGCGGCAACGGCAGCGTCCTTGTCGCCGGTCTCCGACAGCTCGCGGAACTTGCGCACAGCGGTCTTCAGGCGCGACTTAACGGCCTGGTTGCGCTGGCGCGCGTTCTCGTTCTGCTTGTTGCGCTTGATCTGGGACTTGATGTTCGCCACGTGTGAATCCTCGGAGCTAGAACTGGTCTGGAATGGAAGTCTGGTGCTTGTCGGCTGCCTGGCAATCCCTCCACGATCAGCACGGGGAGGGTCGGGTGCCGGACATGCAGTGAGAAACAGTACCGCCACGCGTCGCGGGGGCCCAAATCGCCTGCCGCGATGCCGGGGGGCCGTCCGACGTACGTCGACCAGCGCTCAGCGCCCGGTGCGTCGGGCCACCGCCTCCAGCATCCTCCTCGACTCCCGGACGCGGAAATCGTTGAGCGTGGGCAGGTTGACGTCGACCGCGACCACCGAGCGCACCGCGAGGTGCGCGCCGAACCCGGCGAGGAAGGCCGTGACCGCGTCGTCGCCGACGTCGGCGAGCGATGGGGAGGACGCCACAGACGTGTCGAACCACGGGTCCTCGACGCACTCCAGCCGGGCGAGCAACGGGTCGACCCAGGTGGGTCCGCGTGCGGCCACGCCCCAGTCGACGAACACCACCTCACCCCCCGGGCGGCGCAGCAGGTTGTCGACGCGGATGTCCCAGTGCACGACCTGAGACACGGGTCGGCCGGCGTGCTCGCGCAGGACGGCCGCCCAGTCGTGCGGATCGCTGCGCAGCCACTCCGGCACCGGCGTCGCGGCGGAGGCATCCGCCAGGGTGGCGAGGCTGTCGGCCCACTTCCCGAAGACCTGGGCGACGTCGACGAGGTCCACCGTCGACGCGACGTCCCGCTCCTTCAGCACGACACCCAGGCGGTCGACCGCACGGAGGACCGCGTCGACCTCCGCGGCATCGCCGAAGTCGGGGTGACGCCCGTCGACGTCCTCGATGAGCAGCGCGACCCATGCCCCGTCGTCGTACGCCGCCAGGAGCCGGGCCCAGAGCTCGTGCTGGCCGAGGTGGTCGAGCACGGCGATCTCGCGGCGGAACAGTCCGGGGGTGTCCGGGTTCAGCTCGGCCCCCACCGCCTTGACGAAGGCGCGGGTGCCGTCGGCGCAGGTCAGGCGCGTGGCGCATCCCGGCGACATCCCGCCGACCTGCTCGGCCGTCCGGACGACGGGCGAGCCGAGCCGGTCCTCGACCCACGAGCGGACCGCGGCGGGGACGGCGTCGTAGGTGAGGCGTACGCCGACCGCGCGCGGGCCGGTCACGACCAGCGCCGCCGCTCCGCCAGCCAGTCCCAGCACACCTCGCCCTGCCAGCGCTGGTGGTCGCGGAGGTGCGGCGACGTCGGCGGCACGGGCAGCTCGCACTGGGTGAAGAAGTAGCCGACGTAGAGGGCGAGGTTGATGTCGAGCGCCTCCGGGTCGACGTCGCGCAGCAGCCGGCGCTCGGCGATGACGGCGTCGACGTCGATGCCCTCGCCGCGTGGCCCGATGAGGGCGGCGAAGGAGTCGAACCACGCGGCGCCGACCACCGGCCAGTTCCAGTCGCAGATCAGCGCACGACCGTCCGCATCGATGATCGCGTTGTCGGAGCGGATGTCGGTGTGGACGAGGGTGTCGCCACCCACCACCTCGGCGTAGCGCCGTGCCAGCGCCTCGGCCTCGGCCAGCCGGTCCGCGTCGAGGTCCGTACGCCGCTCGCGCAGGGCCGGCCAGCCCTCGAGGAGCGGGGCGAAGTCCTCGGCCGCCGTGTCGAGGTCCAGCCCCGGCGGGGGCGGGGTCACCACGTCGGCCACGACCTCGAGGGAGTCGAGGAGCGCGTCGAGGTCCTCGACCCGCCACGGCCGGTGCGGCGTGCGGGCGGCGACGTACTCGATGCCGAGCACCACCCAGTCGTCGTCGAGGTGCCACAGCAGCCTCGGGGCCGGCACGCTCGCCGGTAGTGCGGCGAGCTTGCGCGCCTCCTCGCGGTAGGAGTCGGCGAACACCCGCTGGGCCTTGGTCGAGGCCGCCTTGACGAAGTGGCGCGAGCCGTCCTCGCAGACCAGCACGGAGGCGAAGCCGGGGGTGAACCCGCTCGTCTGGGAGATCGCCGAGACGACGGGGGAGCCGCACCTGCGCTCGATCCACGCCCGCAGGTGGGGCGGCAGGAAGGCCCACTCGAGCCGGCGCGCGGTGCGGTCGTGCGGAGCGGGGTAGGGGGCGATCGAGGTGGAACGGGCCATGGGCGCATCCTCCACCACGCCGCCGGCGGTCACGACCGGATATCGGGTGGAGGCGGGAGCGACCGACCCGGGAGACTGGCGCCATGCCTGAGCTCGTCCTGCCGACCGCCACCGTCCGCGAGTCGTTCCTGGAGGCGATGGACGAGTTCGTCGCCGAGGGCGTCGAGGACAGTCAGACGGCCGCGTGGATCGACCACAACGCGCCCGGCTGGAAGGAGCCCGACGCCTTCGCGGCCTTCGTGGAGGCGGTCAGGGCGGACGCGCTCCCCGAGACGCCGCGGCTGGAGTGGCACGTGCCGTGCACGACGCTGTGGTGGGTCGACGGCGAGGACTACCTCGGCCGCATCGCCATCCGCCACGAGCTCAACGACTTCCTCCTCGACGTGGGCGGGCACATCGGGTACGACGTGCGCCCGACCCGGCGGCGCGAGGGCCACGCGACCGCGATGCTGCAGCACGCCCTGCCGTGGGCGCTCGGGCTCGGGATCGACCCTGCCCTGGTCACCTGCGACGACGACAACGTCGGCTCGATCCGCGTGATCGAGGCCGCCGGCGGGGTCCTGGAGGACGTCCGCGGGGTGAAGCGGCGCTACTGGGTGCCGACCGCGTCCTGAGGGTCCTGCTCGGGGTCCTGGACGGGCACCGGCGTACGCCGACTGCGTGTGGCCGCGCCGACGCCGACCACCGCGACCACGAGGCCGACGAGCTGGGTGGGCGACAGCGTCTCGTCGAGCACCAGCCACGCGAGCACGGCCGTGACCGGCGGGCTGAGGAAGAACAGGCTGGCCGCCGCGCCCGAACCGCCGCGCAGCACGAGCAGGGCCAGCAGGACCAGGCCGACGATCGAGTTGACGACCGCCAGGAACAGCACGGAGACGACGGCCCGCGAGGTGTCCGTCACCGGCCAGGCGCCCTCGGTGGTCCAGCCCAGCACGAGCAGCGGGGGAGCGGACACGGCGAACTGCGCCGCAGCCGACCACAGCAGGTCGGGCTGCGCCCCGATCCAGCGCTGGCCGAGGGTGCCGAGGCTGAGGGTCAGCATGCTCAGGCAGCCGACCAGCACGGCGACCGGCCCGCCGGCATGGCCGAGGTCGGCGCCGAGGACGAGCAGCACCCCCACGACGCCGGCGGCGAAGCCCGCGACCTGGAGTGCCGAGACCCGCTCCCCGAGGAGCACGGCCGCCAGCAGGGCGGTCAGGACCGGGCTGAGCGCGTGGAGGAGCGAGGCCAGGGTGGCGCCGAGGCCCAGGTCGAACGCGACGTACATCAGGCCGAACTGGACGGCGTTCATCACGAAGCCGACGGCCGCGACCCGGCCCAGCGTGCCGCGGTCCATCCGGGTCGGCCGCCTCAGCGCGAGGGCCAGGCCGGCGGCGAGGAGGGCCGCGAGGACGAAGCGCCAGCCGAGCACCGTGAACGGCGCCGCGGCGTGGACCGCCGCCGGGCCGGAGATGTAGCCGGACGACCAGATCAGCACGAACGCCGCTGCCGGCACGAGCGGGAGGCTCGATCCGTTCCGCGAGGTCACCGCTGCACGCTAGCGTCCGGACATGGAGGCACCGGAACCGGTCAGGCGGTCGGTGCCGCGCGCCCTCCGACGTGCCTGGCTGGCCGGCCTGGTGCTCCTCGCCATGGGGGTCGTCCTGCCCGGCACCCTGCTCGCGCTCCCGGGCCTGGTCGTGCTGGCGGCGGCGGCCGGCGTGACGGCCGCCCGCGACGACACCCCGCGCGGCTGGCACGCCCTCGCGATGGCCGTGCCCGCCCTGCCGCTCGTGGTGGGTGCCGCGGTGATCGGGTGGATGGCGTGGCAGGGGGCCGACCTGCTGATCGCCCCGCTGCTCGTCGTGTACGCCGGACCGGTGCTGGTCGGCTTCTGGACGGTCTTCGCGATCGCGGCCGTGGTGGAGCTCGTCCGTGGGCGTCGGCGCCGGTTCGGTGCGGCAGGTCCCGCGTGGAAGAATGACCCGACCCCGCCGTCGTTCTCCTGAAAGCAGTCCGTGAGCCTCACCAACGCACCGAAGCCAGGCTCGACCGACCCCTCGATCATCCGCAACTTCTGCATCATCGCGCACATCGACCACGGCAAGTCGACGCTGGCCGACCGGATGCTCCAGCTCACCGGGGTCGTCGACGAGCGGGCGTCGCGCGCGCAGTACCTCGACCGGATGGACATCGAGCGCGAGCGCGGCATCACGATCAAGTCGCAGGCCGTGCGGATGCCGTGGACCGTCCCGGTCGGCAACTCCGAGGACGCCGAGCCCGGCACCTACATCCTCAACATGATCGACACCCCCGGCCACGTCGACTTCACCTACGAGGTGTCCCGCTCGCTCGAGGCGTGCGAGGCGGCGGTCCTGCTGGTCGACGCCGCCCAGGGCATCGAGGCGCAGACGCTCGCGAACCTCTACCTCGCGATGGGCGCCGACCTCCACATCATCCCGGTGCTCAACAAGATCGACCTCCCGAGCGCCAACGTCGAGAAGTACGCCGCCGAGCTCGCCGGCCTGGTCGGCTGCGAGCCGGAGGAGGTGCTCCTCACCAGCGCCAAGACCGGCGTGGGCGTCGAGGCGCTCCTCAACGAGATCGTGAAGCAGACCCCGCCGCCGGTGGGCGACGCGGACGCCCCGGCCCGCGCGCTGATCTTCGACTCGGTCTACGACACCTACCGCGGCGTGGTGACCTACGTCCGCGTGGTCGACGGCAAGCTCAGCCACCGCGACCGGATCAAGATGATGTCGACCAACGCCGTGCACGAGATGCTCGAGGTCGGTGTGATCAGCCCCGAGCCCGTCAAGGCCGGGGAGATCGGCGTCGGCGAGGTCGGCTACCTGATCACCGGCGTGAAGGACGTGCGCCAGTCGCGCGTGGGTGACACGGTCACCTCGCAGCACCACGGCGCCACGGAGTCGCTCGGGGGCTACAAGCACCCGAACCCGATGGTCTACGCCGGGCTCTACCCGATCGACGGCGACGACTACCCGACGCTGCGCGACGCGCTCGAGAAGCTGCAGCTCAACGACGCGGCGCTGACCTACGAGCCCGAGACCTCCGGCGCGCTCGGCTTCGGCTTCCGCTGCGGCTTCCTCGGCCTGCTCCACATGGAGATCACCCGCGACCGGCTCGAGCGCGAGTTCACCCTCGACCTGATCTCGACCGCGCCCAACGTGGTCTACGAGGTCCTCCTCGACGACGGCACCGAGGTCGAGGTGACCAACCCGAGCGAGTACCCCGACGGCAAGGTCGCCGAGGTCCGCGAGCCCGTCGTGAAGGCGACGATCCTCGCGCCGTCCGACTACATCGGCACGATCATGGAGCTGTGCCAGCTCAAGCGCGGCAACCTGCAGGGGATGGACTACCTGTCGGAGGACCGCGTCGAGATGCGCTACACGCTGCCGATGGGCGAGATCGTCTTCGACTTCTTCGACCAGCTGAAGTCGCGCACCAAGGGCTACGCCTCGCTCGACTACGAGCGCTCCGGCGAGCAGGCCGCCGACCTGGTCAAGGTCGACATCCTGCTCCAGGGCGAGCCGGTCGACGCGTTCAGCGCGATCGTGCACCGCGACGCGGCCTACTCCTACGGCGTGATGATGGCCGGCAAGCTCAAGGACCTGATCCCGCGCCAGCAGTTCGAGGTGCCGATCCAGGCCGCCATCGGCGCGCGCGTCATCGCCCGCGAGACCATCCGCGCCATCCGCAAGGACGTGCTGGCCAAGTGCTACGGCGGCGACATCAGCCGCAAGCGCAAGCTGCTCGAGAAGCAGAAGGCCGGCAAGAAGCGGATGAAGAACATCGGATCCGTCGAGGTGCCGCCGGAGGCCTTCGTCGCCGCGCTCGCCACCACGCAGCCCACGGAGAAGACCGGCAAGAAGTGAGCCGGGTCGTCCGCAGCGACGAGGTCACGCCGCAGGCCTGGGCCAACGGCGGTGGTACGACGCGCGAGCTGGCGGTCGCCGACGACGGCGCGTGGCGCATCAGCCTGGCCGACATCGACAGCGACGGGCCGTTCTCGACGTTCCCCGGCCGGCATCGTCTGCTGACCCTCGTCGAGGGACCGGTGCTCGACCTGGAGGTGGACGGCGACGCGAACGTCGTCGAGCCGCAGCGCCCGTTCGCCTTCTCCGGAGACGCGGCCGCCGTGGCGTCGGTGCCGGAGGGTCCCGTGCGGGTGCTCAACGTGGTCGTCGACCCGACCCTCGTCCACCCCTTCGTCACCGTCCTGGAGCTGGGGCGGTCCTCGACCCTCCCGGTGGCCGCGGACCAGGCGGCGTACGTCGTCTCGGGCGGCCGCGACGGGCTCGCGACGGGCACGCTCGTGGTCGGACCCGGCGAGGTCGCGGGTCGCTGCACGGTCGCGGTCGTCACCCTCGAGCGGTCCTGACTGCGGGTCCGCGCGGCGTCGGGCAGAGTGGTCGGATGGCTGCTTGGCAGGACGTCGAGGAGATCGCCCTCGGGCTGGCCGGCGCCCGGCCGGCGCTCTCGCACGGCGGCGACCCCACCATCGAGGTCGGCCGGCACCCGTTCGCCCGGCTGAGGTGGGACGACGAGGGACGGGAGCTGCTCCAGTTCTGGTCGCTCGACCTCGACTCGGAGGCGGCCCTCGCCGACCGGGGCGACACGTTCGTGCGGGTGGACACCTTCAAGGTCAAGGTGTCGGTCTGGGCGCGCCTCGACCTGCTCGACCGGACCGAGCTGACGGAGGTCCTCACCGACTCGTGGAAGGCTCGGCGGGGAGTGCGCGGGTAGGTCAGGCTGCGGGTGCCCAGCGCGGGTCGCGCCCGAGCCGGGCGAGCAACCGGTCGGTCACCGAGGCGTCGTCGCCGACCTCGACGGCGTCGGCGCACACGCCCTCCGAGTGCAGGGCCGCGCCCCAGCCGTCCGCGGTGGCGTGCAGGTCGGCGGCCTCGGCGTCGCTGACCGACCACTCCTGACCGGTGGCCCGGGCGACGTCGGAGCCGTGCACCACGAGGTCCCAGCCGTAGAAGTCGGCGACGGTCGCGGCGATCGTCGTACGGCCGAAGTAGCCGTCGTACTCCCGCGCGGCCACGCCGTCGGCCTCCAGCACCGACGTGACGTGCGCGCGCTGGGCCCGCCACGCGGCCGCCGGGTCGGCGAGGTCCGGCTGCGGGCCGGCGTCGAGGCCCTGCGTGCCGAGGAAGTCACGCTGGGTCTGGAGCACGTGGCCGACGACGTCGCGGGCGCTCCAGCCGTCGCACGGGGAGGGTGCGTCCCAGTCGTCGCCCGAGACGTCGACCGCGTCCACCACCTGGGTGAAGCGGTCGGCGCGCTGGTGGAAGAGGGAGAGGTAGTGGTCGGTGCCGGGGGTCGTCGTCTGCGTCATGCGACCACTCTCGTCGCTGCGGTGTCGGAGGCGATTGTGATAATCCGACACATGACCAGCCGGACCGGGGCAGACGGCCCGCACCCGGTGGACCCGATCGACCGGGCCCACCTGACGGGCGTGAGCCGACCCTCCCCGCCGATCCACCGCTACGGCCCCAGCGAGCGCCTCGTCGACCTGGTCGAGCGCTACTGGATCCCCGTGTGGTCGCTGGCCGAGCCGTCGACCCAGTCCACGCTCCAGCACCCGGTCTGCCTGGTGGTCGTCAGCAACACCTACGCCCGGTTCTACGGCGTCAGCCGGGGCCGCTCGAGCGTCACGCTGGAGGGCGACGGCTGGGCGGTCGGCACGATGCTCAGCCCGGCGGCGGGCCGCCTGGTCCTCGGACGGTCGGTCGCCGAGGTCACCGACACGTGGGTCGAGCTGGGCGACCTCCTCCCCGACCCGACCGTCGTCGAGGGCGTGCGCGCTGCGATGGAGCACGACCCGCACGACCCCGCCGCCCACCTCGCGGCGGTCGCCCACGTCGAGTCGTGGTTGGCGACCCACCTGCCGGTCGACGAGTCCGGGCTCCTGGTCAACCGTCTGGTCGCATGGCTGGGCGACCACCCGGAGGTCACCCGGGTCGACGACCTGGCGCGCGAGGCGGGGCTGTCCGAGCGCAGCCTCCAGCGCCTGGTGGAGCAGCGCATCGGGCTGAGCCCGAAGTGGCTCCTGCAGCGACGCCGGCTGCACGACGCGGTCGAGGCGCTGAAGGCCGGCCGCGGCAGCCTCGCAGAGGTGGCCGCCGACCTGGGCTATGCCGACCAGGCCCACTTCACCCACGACTTCCGCACGGTCACCGGCATGACGCCGGGGGAGTACCTCAAGGACCAGCCCAGGGACCGACCCGTCAGGTCGCCTCGCGGCTGAGCGTCACCTCGGTGACGGTGATGCCGAGCGCGGACTCGAGGGCGGCGACGGGCTCGTCGAGCTCGGCCTTGCGCGGCCGCCTCGTCCGCGCGAACCAGGTGACCTCGAGCGGTCGGCGCCTCGCGGTGCCGGCGGCCCGCCAGAAGCCGGTGATCCGCCCGTCCACGAGCAGCGGCGGGAGCAGCATCCCGTTCGACTCGTTCCACAGCCGCCGGTGGTGCTCGGACGTCGCGAACCGGTCGCGGGCCTTGGAGTCGTAGCCGCACAGCAGGGCGTCGAACTCGGACAGCAGGCGCACGCCCGGCAGGTCCCGCGGGGGCGGGGCGTCCGGCAGGTCGACGTACGCCCTGCCGTCCGGTCCGTCGTGCTCGACGGCGTCCAGGCCCGCCAGCCCCTCCTCGACGGCCTTGAGCGGGACCCCGGCCCACCACGCGACGTCCTGCCGCGACGAGGGCCCGTGGGCGCGCAGGTGGAGGCGTACGACGTCGGCCAGCGTGACCGGTCCGGTGCGGTCGAACGTCCCGTAGACCGGCTTGCCCTGACCCTCCCAGCGGTCGCCCGAGGCCGGCCGGCGGACCAGCGCGCCGTGGGCGAAGCCGAGGTAGCGGCCCGGGCCGGCGGCCGCTGCCTCGAGGGAGGCGGGGGCGTGGCGGCCGAGCCACTCGTCGACGTGGGCGCGGAGCTCGTCGGGGGTGCGCCACTCGCGGGCGTAGGCCTCGATGGAGACCCACAGGTCGGCGATCTGCGCGTCACTGATGCCCAGCACCCTGGCCCAACGCTGGTGCTGCCCGACGCGGGTGGCCTCGGCGAGCACGGTGTAGGCCTCGGGGGTCGCGGTGTGGACGGTGCCGCGGATCGTGCTGCCGCGCACGATCTCGCCGGCGTCGTAGGCCGCCGTGATCTCGGCGTGGGTCACGCCGGGGAAGCGTGCGCCCAGACCGATGAACGCCGACCGAGCGGTCTGGGTCTGCAGGTCGCCGATCGCGCGCACCCGCTCCGCCACCGTGCCCGGGTCGTCGGGGAACTGCCGGGCCAGCGACGCGGCGGCCAGGTCGTCCCAGCTCATGGCCGTCACCCTAGGGGCGCCGGCGGGCCGGTGCTACCGGGCCGGAGCCGGGAAGCCGCCGGCCCGGAGCAGCGCTCCGGGGAGGCGCTTGGCCAGCCGCTCCTCCAGCCAGGCGGTGGTGGCCGTGGTGGTCGCGAGGTCCAGGCCGGTGCTGACGCCCATCCGGTCGAAGAGGTAGACGAGGTCCTCGGTGGCGACGTTGCCCGTGGCGTTGGGGGCGAACGGGCAGCCGCCGGTGCCGCCGATGCTGGCGTCGAGGGTGTGGACGCCAGCGGCGTGGGCCGCCACGGCGTTGGCCACACCGGTGTGCCGGGTGTCGTGGAGGTGCAGGCGCAGCGGCACGTCGGTGCCGGCGACCTCGGCGGCCAGGGCCAGCCGGGACGAGACCTGGCTCGGCACCGCCACGCCGATGGTGTCGGCGAGCGCCAGCTCGTCGGGTCCGGCGTCGGCGACGCGGCCGAGGACGTCGCGCAGCCGCTCGTCGGGGACCTCGCCCTCGAACGGGCAGCCGAACGCCGCGCCGACGGTGACCGTCGTGAGCACGCCGGACTCGCGGGCCCGCGCGACGAGAGAGGCCGCCTGCCGGCAGGCCTCCTCGGTGGTGACGCCCTGGTTGCGCAGGCAGAACGTGTCGGTCGCGACGACCACGACGTCGACCTCGTGCACCCCGGCCGCCAGGGCGCGGTCGAGGCCGCGGTCGTTCATCACGAGGCCGGCATAGCTGACCCCGTCGGGCCGCGGAAGGGCGGCCATCACCTCGTCGGCGTCGGCCATCTGTGGCACGCGGGCGGGGTTGACGAAGCTGGTCACCTCGATGCGCCGGGCGCCGGCCCGCACCGCACGCTCCACGAGCTCGACCTTGTCGGCGGTCGACAGCAGGGCGCTCTCGTTCTGCAGCCCGTCGCGGGGGGCCATCTCGACGATGCTCACCGCGTCGTTCGGCGTCACCGGCCGCCACCTCGGGAGGCGGTGGCGAGGTAGGCCAGGGCGGTCGCCTCGTCCACCACCTCGGCGTACTTGGCCCCCAGGTCGCGGAGGTTGGACTCGTGCGGCTCGGGTGCCCGGTCACCGACGGCGTCCGCGACGACCAGCGGGACGAACCCGTGCTGGATCGCGTCGACCGCGGTGGCCCGGATGCACCCGCTGGTGCTGACCCCGACGACGACGACCGTGTCGACGCCGCTCGCGTGCAGGGTGGAGGCGAGCGAGGTGCCGAAGAAGGCGCTGGCGTACTGCTTGACGACCACCAGCTCGTCGCCCGTTGGGGCGACGGGGGGCATCAGCTCGCCCATGGGTCCGTCGCCGACCAGCGCCTGCAGTGCCGGGACCTTGCGGAAGAACACCCCGCCGTCGGCGCCGCCGGCGCTGTAGCGCACGCGGCTGTGCACCACGGGCACGCCGTGCTGCCGGGCGGCCGCCAGCACCCGCGCCGCGGAGTGCAGGCAGTCGTCGGCGGGCAGGCACAGCGCGCTGGCGGGATCGAAGTAGGCCCGCATCATGTCGACGGCCAGGACCGCGGGTGAGTGGCCCGGTCGCAGCGAGCCACCGAAGGGTTCGTCAGCCACGCCGGGTCACCGGGGGACCGGGGGTCGCGGGGCGGGCAGGCCGGTCTCCTCGAGGGCACGCTCCAGGATCGTCTCCAGCGGCGGGCCCATGTCGAAGGTCGGCAGCGGGTGGGGCCGGTCGGCGTCCAGCGTGCTCCGCAGCGTCTCCGTCGCGGACACGTCGACGGCGCCGGACTCGTCGCACACCACGCCGTAGCGACGCGCGCCGTCGGCGGTCACCAGGCCGCGTCGGACCTCGAGCCCGACCAGGTCGGGCTCTCGGGCGAGCGGGTCGCCCCACCCGCCCCCGCCCCAGGTGACGAAGTGCAGCAGGTCGCCGCGCTCCACGGGCACGTCGTGGACCTTGCTGCCCAGGACCTCCGTGGTGCCGTCGGCACGCTCGAGCCACTTGCGGCCGCGCGCGCCGGGCTCGCCGCCGTTGACGCCCCAGGGGTAGGTGAGCCACCGGTCGTCGTGGATGGCGATGGTGCCGGCCTCGAGGAAGCGGTAGGCCACGTCGACCCCGTTGCCGCCGCGGTGCAGCCCCGCACCTCCCGTGTCGGCCACGGTCTCCCAGCGCTCGATGCGCAGCGGGTAGTAGGACTCGAGGTACTCGCACGGGATGTTGACGAACGAGGGCCACAGGGAGTGGCCGTCCGGCCCGTCGCCGATCGGGCGGCCGGGGATGCCGCCGAAGCCGATGGAGTAGAGCTGGAACCACTCGTTCTTGCGGTCGCCCTCGCCGTAGGTGCCGGAGTACATGAAGTGCGGGGACGAGGAGAAGCCGGCGGCGTTCAGCAGGTCCGGGTTGGTCTGGCCCAGCAGGCCGCCGAAGAGGTCGAACACGCGACCGATGCCGTGGTTGCGCGCGTTCAGCGCCGCGGGGTACTGCGGCTTCCAGAACGAGTCGTCCGGGATCTCCACGTCGACGAGGGGGTAGAAGCCGTCGTTCCAGAGGATCTGCGGGTCGGCCACGGTGATCATGTAGATCCCGAAGAACATCCGGACGAGGTTCTCGTTGATGTAGTAGTTGATCGGCCCTTGGGCCTGTGGGCTGCTGCCGGTGAAGTCGAGCAGCACCTTGTCGCCGGTGCGGGTGAGGCTCAGCTTGAGCTCGTACGGCCCGTAGCCGAGGCCGTCGTCGCAGATGTAGTCGGTGAAGGACAGCGTCCGGCCCTCCTCGAACACCATGGCCAGGAGCGTCTTCATGGCCCGGTAGTTGCGGTCGAGGAGCGCCTCCAGCGCCGAGTTGTAGGTGTCGACGCCGAAGCGGGCGCACAGCTCCTGCACCCGGCGGGCGGCGGTCCGGCAGGCGGCCACGATCCCGTTGAGGTCGGCGCGGTTCCAGTCGGGCTTGCGGACCTGGTTGAGGATGATCCGCAGCGCGTCGTCGTCGAGGACGCCCTTCTTGTAGAGCCGGAAGGGCGGGATGACGACGCCCTCCTCGAAGATCGTGCGCGCGTCGGTCGGCATCGACGCGGGCGTCTTGCCGCCGACGTCCGACATGTGCCCGAACATCGACGACCAGCCGACGATGCGGCCGTCGAAGAAGATCGGCATCACMACCAGCCAGTCGTTGGCGTGGCTGATCGCGGCGCCGCACGAGTAGGGGTCCGACGTCAGCAGGACGTCGCCCTCCTCGATCGTGCCGTCGAAGTTGTCGAGGAAGTCCGGGATGGACAGGCCGAACTGGCCGACCATCATCTTCCCGTCGCGGTTGGCTATCAGGGGGAACTCGTCGTGCTGCTCGCGGATGCCGGGGGAGAGGGCCGTGCGGAACAGCACCTCGTCCATCTCGTAGCGGGCGTTGCGCAGCGCGTTCTCGACGAGGTCGAGGGTCACGAGGTCGACCTCGACCTGCTGCATCGGGGAGGTGTTGGTCTCGATCAGGCGTGCCATGGCTCAGCCCTCCTGGCTCTGGTCGACGGGTCGGATGAGGAGGCTGCCGCTCGGATGGACCGTCGCCGCGTGGTCGCGCAGCACGAGGGTCGTGGAGTCCATCTCGGTGATCACGGCTGGCCCGGTGACGACGTTGCCCGCCTTGAGGAGCGACCGGTCGTAGACGTCCGCGTCGACCAAGCCGCCGTCGGACCAGATCTGGTGCTGCTGCACGCGCGCCGGTGAGGCGTCGCTGCCGCCGTCCTCCAGCTCGACGGAGCCCACGTCGGGACGCGGCGCGTCAGCGGTGGCGCGGAGCGTCACCAGCTCGTGCTCGGCGTCGAGCACGAAGGAGAACAACCGGTCGTGCTCGGTGTCGAACGCCTTGCCGAGCGCCTCCAGCCCGCCCCCGCCGCCGTCGAAGGCGTCGATGTCGACGGACACGGGGATCTCGAAGCCCTGGCCGTGGTAGCGCAGGTCGGCCGAGTAGCTCACGCGGAGGTCGTCCTCGGGGACACCTTCGGCCGTCAGCGTGCCGCGAGCCGACGCCGCCAGGTCGTCCAGGATGGCCCGCAGGCCGTCGTCGGTGAGCTCGGCGAAGCGACGTACGAGGGTGCGGACCGCCTCGTCACGCAGGCTGGTGGTCGCGTCGCCATAGGCGCAGAGCACGCCGGGGGAGGGCGGGATGATGACCGGCCAGGACCCGGTGAGCCGTCCGAGCGCGTTGGCGTGCAGCGGGCCGGCTCCACCGAACGCGACGAGGGCGAAGTCGCGGGGGTCGAAGCCCTGCTGCACCGAGACCAGGCGCAGAGCCCCGAACATGTTCTCGTTGACGATGTCGATGATCCCTGCTGCCGCGGCCTCTACCGAGCCCAGGCCCGTCGCGTCCGCGATGGTCTGGACGGCGGTGCGGGCCGCCTCGGGGTCGAGCGTGACCTCGCCGCCGGCGAGCGCGGTGGGGAGGTGCCCCAGCACCACGTTGGCGTCGGTGACCGTCGGCTCGGTCCCGCCGGCTGCGTACGCCGCCGGGCCGGGCGCCGCGCCCGCGGACTGCGGGCCCACCCGCAACGCCTGGGTGAGCGGCGGGACGTGCGCGATGGAGCCGCCACCGGCGCCGACGGTGCGGACGTCGACCGACGTGGCGCGGACCTTGAGGTCGCCGACGGTGGTCTCGCGGCCGATGCGCGGAGCGAGGTCCTCGACCAGCGCCACGTCCGTCGACGTGCCGCCCATGTCGAAGGTGAGGAAGTTGCGGTGCCCGGTCTGGGCGGCGACCCACGCGGCTCCCGTCACGCCGCCCGCGGGGCCGGAGAGCAGCAGGTTGACCGGGTTGTCGGCGGCGACGCCAGCGGAGACGAGGCCGCCGTCGCTGCGGAGGATCGAGAGCGAGCCGCTGACGCCCGAGTCCCGCAGCTGGCCCTCGAGGTTGGCGACGTAGCGCTTCACCTGCGGCTGCACCACGGCGTTGGCGACCGTCGTGATCGTCCGCTCGTACTCCCGCAGCTCGGGCAGGACCGCCGACGACATCGAGACCGCGAGACCGGGGAGCTCCTCGGCGGCGAGCTCGCGGACGCGCTCCTCGTGGGCGGAGTTGGCGTAGGAGTTGATCAGGCTGATGCTCAGGGCCTCGATGCCGCGACCGGCCAGGGCCCGCAGCTGGGTGCGGACGTCGTCCTCGTCGAGCTCGGTGACGACCGATCCGTCGCTGGCGATGCGTCCCCGCACCTCGACGGTGTCCTCCAGCGCGGCGAGCGGCTCGGGCTTGGGCCAGATGATCCAGCCCGCCAGGCCGCCGGGGACGAAGGACCGGGCGATCTGCAGCACCTGGCGGAACCCGTGGGTGGTCACGAGGCCGACCCGGGCGCCCTTGCCCTCGAGGATGGCGTTGGTCGCGACCGTCGTCCCGTGGAAGACGTCGCCGACCGAGGTGCGCTCGATGCCGGCGGCGGCGCACGCCTGGTCGATGCCGCGCAGCACGCCGATGGACTGGTCCTCGGGGGTGGAGGAGGTCTTGGCGCGGAACGTCGCGCCGGAGTCCTCGTCGATCAGCAGGATGTCGGTGAACGTTCCACCCACGTCGACTCCGAGCCGGTAGGTCATGCTGCTCTCCTTGATGTCGGTGGTGCGCCTCAGATGACGCCGTCGGCGCGCAGGGACGACAGGTCGTCGTCCCCCAGGCCGAGCAGGCCGCGGTAGACGGCGTCGTTGTGCTCGCCCAGGGCCGGACCGACGTGTCGGACCGATCCGGGGCTCTCCGAGAGCTTGGGGGCGACGTTGTGCATCGCGAACTCACCCAGGTCGGGGTGGGCCAGGCGGACGATGGCCTCGCGGGCCGCGAAGTGCTCGTCGGCCAGCATGTCCTTGGCGCGGAAGATGCGCCCGGCCGGTACGCCGCCGGCGTGCAGGCGCTCGAGCAGGTCGTCGGCGCGCACCGTCGTGCTCCACTCGGCGATCAGGCCGTCGAGCTCCTCCATGTGCTTGCCGCGGGCGCCGTGCGAGGCGTATTTCTCGTCGGTGGCCAGGTCGGGGCGGCCCATGACGTCGGCCAGCCGGCGGAACACGGTGTCCTGGTTGGCGGCGATGAGGACCATCTCCCCGTCGGCGGTGGGGTAGACGTTGCTCGGAGAGACGTTGGGCAGCGTCGTACCGGTTCGCTCGCGCTGGTAGCCGGCCACCTGCCACTCGGGCACGAGCGACTCCATCAGGGAGAGGACGGCCTCGTAGATGGCGGAGTCGACGACCTGGCCGCGACCGGTGCGCCCGCGCTGGTGCAGCGCGACCAGGGTGCCCAGGCAGGCGAAGGTGGCCGCTAACGAGTCGCCGAGGGAGACCCCGGCGCGGGCCGGTGGCCGGTCCGGGTCGCCGGTGACGTAGCGGATCCCGCCCATCGCCTCGCCGATCGAGCCGTAGCCCGCGCGGGCGGCGTACGGTCCGGTCTGCCCGAACCCGGTGACCCGGGTGACCACGAGACCGGGGTTGGTCTCCCACAGCGTCTCGGGGGCCAGACCCCAGCGCTCCAGCGTGCCGGGACGGAAGTTCTCGATCAGCACGTCGGCCTCGGCGACCATGCGCCGGACGAGGTCCTGGCCGCGCGCGGTGCGCAGGTCGGCGGTGACCGACAGCTTGTTGCGGGCGACCACCGGCCACCACAGCGACTGGCCGTAGGGCTTCTCCCGGCCCCACTGGCGCATCGGGTCGCCGTTGACCGGGTCCTCGACCTTGATGACCTCCGCCCCGAAGTCGCCGAGGAGCTGGCCGCAGAACGGGCCGGCCAGGAGCTGGCCCAGCTCGACGACGCGCAGGTCGTCGAGGGGGAGAGCCGACGGTGAGGCCACAGGAGCCCTTTCGTATGCAAAGCAGGCGCAAGGTGTGAGGCAGGTCATATCGACCTCGGCCGACGCTAGCGACGGGTCGCCGTCGACGTCAATGGCGTCTCACGAATTGCATACAATCTGGGCCGAGGTGCGCTGGGCGCTGCTAGGGTTCGCGACCATGACCCAGGACGCGGGCGCGGACACCGGCAAGGCCGCCGAGGTCACCTACGCGACGATCCGGCGGCAGATCCTCAGCGGCGAGCGCGCCGGTGGGGAGTGGCTGCGCGAGGGCGACCTCGCCGCCGTCATCGGCGTGAGCCGTACGCCGGTGCGCGAGGCCCTGCGACGCCTCGCCGCGGAAGGACTGGTCCGGCACGAGCCCAACCGTGGCGTGCAGGTCGAGGACTGGGGGGTCGGCGACCTGGACGAGATCTTCAGCCTCCGCTCGCAGCTCGAGCCGTGGGGGTGCGGCCTCGCCGCGACCACCGGCCTGGCCGACCTCGACAGGCTCGGCCGGCTGGCCGACCGGATGGACGAGGAGGCGCGACGCGACCCGCCCGACCTCGACGCGATCACCGGGCTCAACAACGAGTTCCACCGCACCGTGCTCGAGGCGTCCGGCAACGGGCGCCTGGTCGGGATGGTGTCGTCGGTGGTGGAGGTGCCGCTGGTGTGGCGCACGTTCTCGCACTACTCGCCCGAGGCGATGCGACGGAGCCTGGCGCACCACCACGAGATCGTGCAGGCCCTCGCCGCGGGCGACGCCGAGTGGGCCGAGTCGGTGATGCGGTCCCACGTGCGGGCCGCCTGGGTGAGCCTCCGGCAGGAGCACCCGGAGGGCCCCCCGGGCGCAGCTCAGCCGCGCATCGGGCCGCCGGCTCGGCCGTAGGACTCGGCGACGATCTCCGCCACCACCGACAGGGCGATCTCACCCGGGCCCTTGCCGCCCAGGTCGTGCCCCGCCGGCACGTGCAGCCTGGACACGTCGACCCCCTCCGCGCCGAGCTCGTCGAGGAGCCCGGCCGCGCGGCCGCGACTGGCCATCATCGCGACGTACGACGCCTCGGACGCCAGCGCGGCACGCAGCACGGCGGGTGCGTCGGGAGCGTCGTGGTCGCACAGCACCACGGCGTCACCGGGCCCCGGGTCGAGCCCGGGCCCGCCGTCGTCCGCCGACTCGACCACGACCGTGCGCCCGGCCGTCGACGCGATGGCGTCGATCGACCGCGAGATCGGGTTGTCGCTGAGGACCAGGATCCGGCCGTGCCGGACGGCGTCGTCCGACCACGGCTGCTGCCGATTGCTCATGCACGTCAGCCTAGGCTCGCGGGCATGCCGCTCACCATCCCTGCGGGGCTGCTCGCGCAGCGGGCGCTCGGGGACGGCTGGGGGCGCTGGCTCGACCGGCTGCCGCGGCTCGCGGGCGACCTGCTCGACGACTGGCGGCTGCGTCCGACCGGCACGGCTCTGCACGGCTTCTGCTCGCTGGTGCTCCCGGTCGTGGACGCCGACGGCGCGGCCGGTGCGCTGAAGGTCGGCTTCGACGGCGACGACGAGTCGCTCCACGAAGGCCTCGCCCTGCAGCACTGGGGCGGCAGGGGCGCCGTACGGCTCCAGCGGGCCGACCCGCGACGACGCGCGCTGCTGCTGGACTGGCTGCCCGGGCCCGACCTCGGCGACTCCTGGGACGTCGAGGCCTGCGAGGTGGTCGGCGAGCTCTACGGCCGGCTCCACATCCCGGCGATGCCGCAGCTGGCCGGCGTCTCGTCGTACGTCGAGCGGTGGCTCCGCGAGCTCGGCGAGCTGGGCCGCGACCTCCCCGTCCCGCGCCGCTACGTCGAGCAGGCCCTGTCGCTCGGCCCCGACCTGCTCGCCGACGAGGTGGCGAGGGTCGTCGTGCACGGCGATCTCCACTACGCCAACGTGATGGCCGACGACGCGGGGGAGTGGCTGGCCATCGACCCCAAGCCGATGGCCGGCGACCCGCACTACGAGCCGGCGCCGATGCTCTGGAACCGGATGGACGAGCTCAGCGGTCCGGGAGCGGTCGGATCGGTGCGCGACGGCCTGCGCCGGCGGTTCCACGCGCTGGTCGACACCGCCGGCCTCGACGAGGCGCGCGCCCGCGACTGGGTGGTCGTGCGGATGGTGCTCAACGCGGGGTGGGCGGTGCAGGACGCACAGCGCGCCGGTCGTCGCCTGACGGCGGAGGAGCAGGACTGGATCACCCGCTGCATCGCCGTCACCAAGGCCGTCCAGGACTGACCAAAGTCGGAAAGTCGCCCGTTTGACGGGACACTCGCCGCGTTTGCTACCGCTGGGTAAACCCCGTGATCTAGGTTACAGGCCAAGTCAGCAGCAAGCCCCGCTGTGTGGTGCCGTCGCGCCACGCTCCACGAATGAGTAGGTAACAGATGCCGACCACCATCGACACGGCCTTCCTCGACACCATGCCGCCCAACGTCGCCGTCCAGTTCTTCGACCGCGTCACCGCGACCCCCGACGCCGAGGCCTTCCGTTTTCCCCGTGGCGAGGCGTGGGAGTCCGTCACCTGGAAGCAGGCCGGCGACAAGGTCGAGGCGCTCGCCGCAGGCCTGATCGCGCTGGGCGTCGAGCCCGAGCAGCGCGTCGGCATCGCCTCCGGCACGCGCTACGAGTGGATCCTCGCGGACCTCGCGGTCATGTGCGCCGCCGGCGCCACCACCACGGTCTACCCGAGCACCAACGCCGAGGACACCGTCTACATCCTGGGTGACTCCGAGAGCCGCGTCGTCTTCGCCGAGGACGACGAGCAGGTCGCCAAGCTCACCGCGCACCGCTCCGAGCTGCCCCACGTCACGAAGGTCATCACCTTCGAGGGCGCGTCCGACGGCGACTGGGTGATCTCCCTGGAGGACCTCGCCGCGCTGGGTGCGGAGCGGCTGGCCGAGCAGCCCGACGTGGTGCGTACGACGTCGCAGGCGATCCGTCCCGACCAGCTGGCCACCCTCATCTACACCTCCGGCACCACCGGCCGCCCCAAGGGCGTGCGGCTGCGCCACTCCTCGTGGGTCTACGAGGGCGAGGCGATCCGCGCGCAGGGCATCCTCGGCCCCGACGACCTCGAGTTCCGCTGGCTGCCGATGGCCCACTCCTTCGGCAAGGTGCTGATGTCCACCCAGATGGCCTGCGGCTTCGCCGCGGCGATCGACGGCCGCGTCGAGAAGATCGTCGACAACCTGGGCGTGGTGAAGCCGACGTTCATGGGTGCCGCCCCGCGCATCTTCGAGAAGGCGCACGGGCGCATCGTCACCATGCAGGCCGCCGAGGGCGGGGCCAAGGAGAAGATCTTCAAGAAGGCGTTCGAGGTCGGCCTGGAGGTCGAGCGACGCAAGCGCGAGGGGCAGTCGGTGCCGCTGACCCTCAAGGTCCAGCACGGCCTCTTCGACCGGCTCGTCTTCTCCAAGATCCGCGACCGCTTCGGTGGAAACGTCCGCTTCTTCATCTCCGGTGCCGCGGCGCTCAACCGCGACATCGCGGAGTGGTTCGGCGTCGCCGGAATCAAGATCCTCGAGGGCTACGGCCTCACCGAGACCTCGGCGGGCTCGTTCGTCAACCACCCCGACCGCAACAAGTTCGGCACCGTGGGACCGGTCTTCCCCGGCAGCGAGGTCAAGCTCGGCGACAACGACGAGATCATGATCAAGGGTCCGGGCGTGATGGACGGCTACCACAACCTGCCCGAGGAGACGGCCAAGACCCTGACCTCCGACGGCTGGCTGCACACCGGCGACAAGGGCGCCGTCGACGAGGACGGCCACCTGGTCATCACGGGCCGCATCAAGGAGCTCTTCAAGACCTCCGGCGGCAAGTACATCGCCCCGCCGGCGATCGAGTCGAAGTTCAAGGCCGTGTGCCCCTACGCCAGCCAGTTCATGGTCTTCGGCGACGAGCGCAACTACTGCGTCGCGCTCGTCACCCTCGACCCCGACGCGATGGCGGGCTGGGCCGAGGAGAACGGCATGGGCGGCAAGTCCTACACCGAGATCGTGCAGTCCGACGAGGTGCAGAAGATGGTCGGCGGCTACGTCGACGAGCTCAACAGCCACCTCAACCGCTGGGAGACCATCAAGAAGTGGAAGCTCCTCGACCACGACCTGACGGTCGAGTCGGGCGAGCTGACCCCCTCGATGAAGGTCAAGCGCAACGTCGTGCAGGAGAACAACCAGGCGCTCATCGACCAGATGTACGCCTAGGGCTGACCATGGACGGGTGCCGGTGGGAGACCACTGGCACCCGTTCGCACGTCCGGCACGTGGTTGGATACCGGCGTGTCCCCCGCCCAGCCCGACGGTGACGTCGCCCCCGAGGACGGTCTGCTCCCCGACGAGGCGTGGGCCCAGTTCGGCAGCAAGCCCTTCGGCCTCTACGTCCACGTGCCGTTCTGCTCGGTGCGGTGCGGCTACTGCGACTTCAACACCTACACCGCCCAGGAGCTCGGCGACGAGGTCGGCGCCAGCCGGTCGTCGTACGCCGAGGCGGCGATCCGCGAGATCCGCTTCGCGCGCCAGGTGCTCGGCCACCGCGACGTCCCCATCGAGACGATCTTCTTCGGCGGTGGCACCCCCACGCTGCTGAAGGCCGCGGACCTCGGAGCCATCGTGGCCAGCGCCGCGGCGGAGTTCGGGCTCGTCGACGACGTCGAGATCACGACCGAGGCCAACCCCGACAGCGTCGCCGCCTGGGACCTCGAGGAGCTGCGCACCGCCGGCTTCAACCGGATCAGCTTCGGCATGCAGTCCGCGGTCGACCACGTGCTGCGCACGCTCGACCGCACCCACGACCCGATGCGCGTGCCCGCGGTCGTCGACTGGGCCCGGCAGGCCGGCTTCGACGACGTCAGCCTCGACCTGATCTACGGCACGCCGGGGGAGTCGCTGGCCGACTGGGAGACCTCGGTCGACGTCGCGTTGGGCTGCCGCCCCGACCACGTCTCCGCCTACTCGCTCATCGTCGAGGACGGCACCGCGATGGGCCGCCAGGTCAAGCGCGGCGAGCTGCCGATGCCCGACGAGGACGACCTGGCCGACAAGTACCACCTCGTCGACGAGAAGCTCTCCGCCGCCGGGATGAGCTGGTACGAGGTGTCCAACTGGGCCACGTCGCCCGACCACTGGTGCCGCCACAACCTGCTCTACTGGACCGGCGGGCACTGGTGGGGCGTCGGCCCCGGTGCGCACTCCCACGTCGGCGGGGTGCGCTGGTGGAACGTCAAGCACCCGGCGGCGTACGCCCAGCGGCTCGCCAGCGGCGTCTCACCCGCCCTGGCACGCGAGGTCCTCGGCTACCACGACCAGCGGGTCGAGCGGATCCTGCTGGAGATCCGGCTCGTCGAGGGGCTCCCGGTGACCGCCCTCGAGGCCACCGGCCGCTCCCACGTCGCCCGCCTCGTCGCCGACGGACTCGTCGAGCTCGCCACCGAGCGCCTCGTGCTCACCCAGCGCGGCCGGCTCCTCGCCGACGCGATCGTGCGCGACCTGGTCGACTGAACCAGCGCGCCCGTCAGGGCGCGGTGGTGAAGTCAATGAGCTCCTCGACCCGGCCGAGGAGGGCGGGCTCGAGGTCGGCGAAGGAGCTCACCCGGCCGAGGATGTGCTTCCAGGCGCGGGCGATGTCGGCCTGGTCGCGGTGCGGCCAGCCGAGCTGCTGGCAGGTGCCGGTCTTCCAGTCGATCCCGCGGGGGACGGAGGGCCACGCGGGGATGCCGAGCCGGTCGGGCTTGACCGCCTGCCAGATGTCGATGAACGGGTGGCCGACGACCAGGACGTGCTTGCCGATGGGGGAGCGGGCGATGCCCTGGGCGATGCGCGCCTCCTTCGACCCGGTGACCAGGTGGTCGACCAGGACGCCGACGCGGCGCTGCGGGCCGGGCTTGAAGTCGCGCAGGTGCTCGGCGAGGTCGTCGACGCCGCCGAGGTACTCGACGACCACGCCCTCGATCCGCAGGTCGTCGCCCCAGACCTTCTCGACGAGCTCGGCGTCGTGCCGGCCCTCGACGAAGATGCGGCTGGCGCGCGCGACGCGGGCTCGCGCGTTGGGCACCGCGACCGAGCCGGACGCCGTACGCGTGGGGGCTGCGGGGGCACCCGTCCGCACGGGACGGGTGAGGATCACCGGCCTGCCCTCGAGGAGGAAGCCGGGGCCGAGCGGGAACGTGCGCCGCTTGCCGCGCCGGTCCTCCAGCGTGAGCGTGTCGATGTCGCGGTCGACGGCGACGACCTCGCCGCACCAGTCGGTGGTGACCTCCTCGACGACCATCCCGATCTCGGTCGGCACCTCGGTGGCGCGGCCGTTCTTCGGGACACGCCAGTCGCCGGAGAGGACGTCGGTTCCGTAGCGATCCTGGGGCACCGCTCCACGTTAGGCGCCCGTCGGCCCGCCGGCCGGGTGGCTCGCCGTGCGTCGCGGATCACACCCGGTGCGGCGGGAGCCGGGGGACTGTCGGGGACTCAGCCCCCGGCGATGCCGCTGCCCTCGGCACCGTCGCCGCTGTTGGCGTCGGAGCCCTTGTCGGAGCCCTCGTCGGAGTCGCCGGACTGGGTGGGCGCCTGGCTGGCGCCGTCGTCGTTGCCCAGGTCCTCCTGGGTGGCGTCCATCTCGAGCTCTTCACGGCTCTTGGTGTCCTCGGCGTCGGGGTCGAGGGGCTCGGCCAGCGGGTTGTCCTCGCCGGGCTGCAGGTCGTCGGGCAGCTGGTCGTCGGAGATGCCGCCCAGGGTGGCGCCGTCGGGCGAGGTGGTGCCGCCGGAGTGGTCGGAGTCGGCAGGACTGGTGCCGCTGCCCGCCTTGGGCGTGTCGGTCGACTCCGTGTTGTCGGTCTGGGACTCGCTGTTCTCGGTCATGCCACCAGTCCTACTGGGCCGACCACCGCGAGAACAGCCCCCGGAGGGTGTGGGCCGGTCGGGCGGCTAGATGAGGGGGAGCCGCTTCTGGCTGCGGGGCAGGTGCTCGTAGCCCAGCCGGACGGCGCTCCCGAGCCGCTCGCGCTCCCACGGCCACTCGCCGGCGGCGAGGGCCTCGGACTGCGGCACCCCGCGCGAGGCGAGGTCGCGGATGGTCTCGGCGATGACGCCGAGCTCGGTGCGCTGGTCCTGGACGAACTCCTTGTCGACGACCTTCCCGTGCCCCGGCACGACGACCGTGGAGTCGGTCATCAGGCCGAGGACCAGGTCGAGGGTCAGCGGCCACTCCAGCGGCCACGAGTCGTCGCCGATGAACGGGGGGTCGGACTCCTCGACCAGGTCGCCGCCCAGCAGCACGTCGGCGTCCGGCACGCGTACGACGAGGTCGCCTGCCGTGTGCCCACGCCCGGGGTGGATGAGCTCGACGGCCCGGTCGCCCAGGTCGAGCTGGACGGCGGAGGAGAAGGTGCGCGTGGGCAGGCGGAGGGTGGTCGCGAGGAT
The DNA here is from genome assembly GCF_054049275.1 of Nocardioides sp. P5_E3. Classification (NCBI taxonomy): domain Bacteria; kingdom Bacillati; phylum Actinomycetota; class Actinomycetes; order Propionibacteriales; family Nocardioidaceae; genus Nocardioides; species Nocardioides sp. P5_E3. Next base: position 50,713 of record NZ_JBFUMR010000024.1, on the reverse strand, counting down.
CTCGTCGCGGCGCGGGTTGAGGGTGTCCTGCCCGTACTGCTCGAAGGTGTGCGCCGACGACACCTCCATGTGCTCGGCCGCCCAGTCGGTCGCGTGGATCGGCAGGTCGCCGAACTGCTCGACCATCGTCGCGTTGCCGAAGTGGTGGTCCCAGTGCTCGTGCGTGTTGACCAGCCCGGTCAGCGGACCCGCGCCGAGGCGGCGTACGTCGTCGGCGACGATCCGCGCCTCGGCGGCCGACCCGTGCGTGTCGACCATCAGCAGGCCGTCGGACCCGCCGATCAGCGTGATGTTGACGTGCATCCAGTCGTAGTGCGCGACCCACACGCGCGGGGCGACCTCGGTGAACCGAGGGGTGTCGTCGGGCATGACCGCGAGCCTACGGACTGCTAGTAGTCTTGGCACTCCGGGCGAACGAGTGCCAGAAACGCGAACGTGCAGAGGAGTGGCTCGATGGTCGACGACCGCAAGCTCGACGTGCTCCGCGCGATCGTGGAGGACTACGTCGCGACGGAGGAGCCGGTCGGCTCCAAGGCGCTCGTCGAGCGGCACGGACTGGGCGTCTCACCGGCGACGGTCCGCAACGACATGGCCGCGCTCGAGGACGAGGGCTACATCCACCAGCCCCACACCAGTGCGGGGCGCGTCCCCACCGACAAGGGCTACCGGCTCTTCGTCGACAAGCTCGCCACGCTCAAGCCGATGAGCGCGGCGGAGCGCCGGGCGATCGCGACGCTGCTCGACGGGGCGGTCGACCTCGACGACGTCGTGCAGCGCTCGGTCCGGCTGCTCAGCCAGCTCACCCGCCAGGTCGCGATCGTGCAGTACCCGTCGCTCTCGCGCTCGACGGTCCGCCACATCGAGCTGGTGTCGCTCACCCCGACCCGGGTGATGCTGATCCTCATCCTCAGCACCGGTCGGGTCGAGCAGCGCCTCGTCGAGCTCGACGCACCCGTGGTCGACAGCGACCTCGCCGAGCTGCGGGTCGCGGTCAACCAGGCCAGCGTCGGCGTGCAGATCGCTGCGGCCGCCGTCGCGCTCTGCGACCTGCCCGACGGCGTACGCCCCGAGCAGGTCGACTCGGCCCGCGCGATCGTGGGCGTGCTCACCGAGGCGATGTCCGACCACCGCAGCGACGAGCGCGTCGCAGTCGGCGGCACCGCCAACCTCGCCCGCTACGGCGACTTCGACACCGCCGTCCGACCACTGCTCGAGGCGCTGGAGGAGCACGTCGTGCTGCTCAAGCTGCTGGGGGAGTCGGGGACCGATGCGCTGATGGTGCGCATCGGCCACGAAGGCCCCTACTCCGAGCTCGCGGCCACGAGCGTCGTGGCCACCGGCTACGGCCCGCAGGAGTTCCACCTCGGCTCCCTGGGCGTCGTCGGCCCCACCCGCATGGACTACCCCGGATCCATGGCAGCCGTGCGCGCGGTCGCGCGCTACGTCTCCCGGATCCTCGATGAAGGAAACCAGTGACACAGGACCCCTACGAGATCCTCGGCGTCTCGCGTGACGCGAGCGCCGACGACGTCAAGAAGGCCTACCGCAAGCTTGCGCGGCAGCTCCACCCCGACGTCAACCCCGACCCGGAGACGCAGGAGCGGTTCAAGGACGTCTCGCGCGCCTACGAGGTGCTGAGCGACCCCGGCAAGCGCGCGGCCTACGACCGCGGCGGCGACGCCTTCAGCCAGGGCTTCGGCGGTGCCGGTCAGGGCTTCAGCTTCACCGACATCATGGACGCGTTCTTCGGTGGCGGTGCCGCCGGCGGCGCGCAGACCCGTGGCCCGCGGTCGCGCGCCCGGCGCGGCCAGGACGCGCTGATCCGGCTCGACGTCGAGCTCGCGGAGGCCGGCTTCGGCGTCACCCGCGACCTCAAGGTCGACACGGCGCTGCGCTGCGAGGCGTGCGAGGGCCAGGGCACCGCGCCCGGCACCTCGCCGACCACCTGCGAGACCTGCCACGGCCAGGGCGAGGTCGCCGTGGTCCAGCGCTCGTTCCTCGGCGAGATCCGCACGCTCCGCCCGTGCGCGGCCTGCCGCGGCTACGGCTCGATCATCCCGGACCCCTGCCGTGAGTGCTCGGGCGACGGCCGCGTGCGCTCGCGCCGCACCCTGACGGTCAAGATCCCCGCCGGCGTCGATCACGGCACCCGCGTCCAGCTCACCGGCCAGGGCGAGGTCGGCCCCGGCGGCGGCCCGGCCGGCGACCTCTACGTCGAGATCCACGTCGAGCCGCACCCCACCTTCACCCGCCACGGCAACGACCTCCACACCACGATCTCGCTGCCGATGTCGGCGGCCGCCCTCGGCACCCAGCTCACGCTTCCGCTGCTCGAGGCCGACCTGCCCGCCTCGTCCGACGAGTCCTCGGAGACCGTGACGACCTACGACCTCGACATCCGCCCCGGCACCCAGTCGGGCAGCGAGCAGGTGGTCCGCGGCTTCGGCGTGCCGAGCCTGCGCGGCGGTCGCGGCGACCTCGTCGTCAGCATCGCCGTGGAGACCCCCACCCGGCTCGACCCCCGCCAGGAGGAGCTGCTGCGCGAGCTCGCGGCGATCCGTGGCGAGGAGCAGCCCGACGGCAAGAACGAGGCGCCGCACAAGTCGATGTTCGGTCGGCTCCGCGACGCCTTCCAGGGCTGAGCCCGGGTGTCGCTCCCGGTCCACCTCGTCGAGTCCCTGGACGGGTCGGCGCCCGGCACGCTCGTCGAGGTGACCGGAGACGAGGCGCACCACGCGGTCGCCGTACGCCGCCTCCGCGAGGGTGAGCAGGTCGTCCTCACCGACGGCCGGGGCACCTCGGCCACGGGGTCGGTCGCGTCGACGGGCAAGCGGGTCTTCTCCGTCACGGTCGAGTCCGTCGCGCAGGAGCCCCGACCGGAGCCGGCCATCACCGTCGTGCAGGCGCTGCCCAAGGGGGAGCGCGGCGAGCTGGCGGTCGAGGTCCTCACCGAGGTCGGCGTCGACCGCATCGTGCCGTGGGCGGCGTCGCGCTCGGTGGCTGTCTGGAAGGGCGAGCGAGCGACGAAGTCGCACGCGAAGTGGCAGGCCACCGCCCGAGAGGCGGCCAAGCAGTCGCGCCGCTCGTGGCTGCCCACCGTCACCCCGCTGGCCTCCACGGCCGACCTCGCGGCCCTCGTCGCGGAGGCCGACCTCGCGCTGGTGCTGCACGAGGACGCCACCTTGCCCCTGGGTGCGCTGGTGGTCCCCGAAGCGGGCCGGATCGTGCTCGTGGTGGGACCGGAGGGCGGCATCAGCCCCGACGAGCTGGCGGTGCTGGCCGACGCCGGCGCGCACGTCGTACGTCTCGGTGCCGAGGTGCTGCGCACCTCCACCGCCGGGGTGGTGGCCGTCGCCGCGGTGCTGGCCCGCACGTCGCGCTGGGCCTGACACGCCGGGGCTAGTCGACGACCGTGATCCGCCGGGTGTCGGAGTCGGTGGTGCCGTCGGAGTTCTCGACCGTCGCGATCACGTCGTACTCACCGGGCTGGACGTCGTCGCTGCTCAGGCCCAAGCTGAAGGAGCCGGCGGGATCGCTCGTCTGGTTGAGAGTGAAGCTCGCGGGTCCCAGAACCACAGCGGTGCCCTCCCTGCGCTGCACTCGCACCGTGACGAGGTCGTCGGCGCTGGTGGCACGGCCGCTGACCCAGACGGTGCCATCCGCGCGCTTTTTCTGGCCCTCGGAGGGCTCGGTCAGCGACACGGGGGCGAGCACGTCGAGGTCCGGGGAGCCCGTCAGCGGTGCCGTCGTCGGCACGCCGAGGACCGTGTCTGTCACCTGCTGCTCGATCTGCACGTCGACGGGCACCTTGCCCTGGCCGTACACCTCCTGGGCGGTCCGGACGAGCTGCTCGAGCGCCAGGCGGGCTTCCTCCTCGGTCATGTCCGCTGGACGGTCCACCGGAGCGCCTTCGAGGCTGACCATGATCCCGTCCGGTCCGGACGACCACTGGCGGAGGACCACGCCCTCGGGCCAGGGGGAGCGGTAGTCGGGGTCGAGCGCGTCGCCCCGGAGGACCGCGTCCATGGCGAGGACCACCCGTGAGTCGGGGTCGAGGTCGGACCGGAGCTCGCGGAAGAGCCGCGGGCCTGCTGCGGTGTCGCCCACGAAGTACACGTGCACCGGACGGCTCGTCCCTTGCCCGTCGGTCACGGTGTTGCCTGAGGTCGGCGGCGGGCCGGCAGGGTCGGGGCCTGTCGTCCGGGGTGCACCGCCAGTGCTCAGGGCGAACACCGTCACCACCGACGCAGCCACCAGCCCGGCGCCGCCGGCAGCCCACCACCCGCGACGCGTACGACGACCAGCGGGCGCGGTGGCGGCGCGGATCGCGTCCAGCCGGTCGCCCGGCTCGATGTCGTCAGCGACCTCGTGGAGGAGGTCCCGGATCTTCAGGTCGTTCATGAGGGGTCCTCCCACCAGTCGCCGAGCAGGTCGCGCAGGGCCGCGCTGCCGCGGGATGCGTGTGACTTGACGGCACCGCGCGAGACGCCGATCGCGTCCGCGATCTGCGCCTCCGACCAGTCCAGGTAGTAGCGCAGGACGAGCACCTCGCGCTGCCGCTCGGTGAGCCGGAGCAGCGCCTCGCGGACGGCGTCGCGGCGGGCGCCGCCGACGGACGGCCCGTCGACGGTGCCCTCGCCCGGAGCGGTGGCTCGCACGTGGCGCTCGACGACGGCCCGGTGCCGCAGGGCCGATCGGGAGCGGTTCACGACGGCCTGCCGCAGGTAGGCGAGCGCCTTCTCGGGGTCGCGGAGCCGCGACCACTTGCCGTGCATCGCGACGAAGGCGTCCTGGACGACGTCCTCCGCGGCCTGCTGGTCGTGGACGAGCAGGGCGGAGAGCCGGACGAGCTGGCGCCAGTGGGCGGCGTACAGCTGCTCGACCGCGACGTCTGCGTCCACGCCGACGAGGCTCAGGTGGTCAGGCACCGGAGTCCTCCCTCGGCGGGGTCTGGTCTGGATGGTCACGGCAAGGTGACGCCCCAGCGGGCGGTCCGGTTGACGCCTCAGCCGACGGTGATCGTCTTCGTGTCGACGGCCGGGCCGGGGCCCTCGGTGCCTCCCGTGGGGTCGTCGGTCTCGCACTGGACCACGACCTCGCCGGCGACGTCGCCGAGCGGCAGGTCCACCTCGAACGGGAACAGCCGGTTGCCCATCCAGCCCGCTGACTGGTAGCCCTCGAGCGCGATCTCCTTGCCACCCTGCAGGAGTCGGCACGGCCCGCTGGCCTCGAAGGAGTTGGCCACCCCCGTCACGGTCAGGGTGTCGCCGCTGACGGTGTCGCCCTCGGCGGGCGAGGTGATGTTCACGAGGTTGAGGGTGCGCAGCGCCCCGGCGGACTCGAACGGCGTCCCGGTCGGGAGCCCGAAGAGCGGTGCGCCGCCCTCGCGCTGCACCTGCACCGGCACGCGCTCCTGCTGCACGCCCTGGAGCGTGTAGACGAGCTGCTGGACGGCGAGCCTGGCGTCGCGCCGCGACATCCCGTCGGGGCGGTCGGTGAACCCGTCGGAGGGGATCTCGACCAGGAGGACCCCGTCGGTCGCCTGGACCGAGCTGATCTCCACGCCGGGCCAGAGGGTCCGGTAGTCCGGGTCGACGGGCTGGCCGCCGCCGGCGACGAGCCGGGCGGCCTCGGTCAGCGGGTCGCCCTCGACGCGCTGGAACTCGCGGAACAGGACGGTGCGTCCGCCGGGGCCGTCGCCGGCGAAGTAGACCGGGACAGCGGTGCCGGATACCGCCGGCTCCGAGGGGGACCCCGACCCGGCGGGTGACTCGGTCGGGGACACCGAGTCGGACTCCTGTCCGGCATCGGACCCGGTCTCCGAGGGCTGCGGCTCCTCGGTCGCCGTGCCCGTGTCGTCGGAGACCGGCGTCGGGTCGTCGCTGCACCCGGCGAGGGCCAGGCTGCTCGCCACGACGACGGCCGCGGCGCCCGCCCAGCGTCGTACGGCGCGGGCGCGAGCCGGTCGTGGAGTGGAGGGGAAGGTCATGATCGCCACGGTAGTGCGAGGCGCGGGTGCCGCTTCCAGTCCCACGCCGCGCCGCCAGAGCCTAGGGTGGCGCCATGAGCGAGACGGCCCCCGACTGCATCTTCTGCAAGATCGTCGCCGGCGAGGTCCCGGCCGACGTGCTCGGCCGCAACGCCCACGCCGTCTCGATCAAGGACCTCAACCCGCAGGCGCCGTTCCACGCCCTGGTGATCACGGTGGACCACCACGACAACGCCGCCGCCTCCGCGGCCGCCGACCCGGCCAGCATCGGCCACCTGGTCGCCCTCGCCGACGAGGTCGCACGGGAGTCCGGCAACGCCGACTACCGGCTCATCGCCAACACCGGCACGGGCGCCGGCCAGACGGTGTTCCACACCCACCTCCACGTGCTCGGCGGCTCGCCGCGCATGTCCGAGACGCTGGTCTGAGCTGCCATGCACCTCCTGCCGTCCCGCACCCGCCCCGTGCTCGCGGCCCTGCTCGCCGCCGGGCTCCTCGCCCTGTCCGCCTGCAGCGGCAGCGACGGCTCCGGTGAGGCCGACCAGACCGCCACCCAGCCCGCGGACTCCCCGACGAGCGCCTCCACGGCCGACGCCGAGGAGGCCGCACAGACGGGGCAGGCCGGGCACAGCGGCCACTACGCCGAGCCGGCGAAGTCCCGACGCCTGCGCGCGGGGGAGACGCGTACGACGATCGCGATGCCCGGCGAGTACACGCCGTCCGCGCCCTACGGCACCGGCACCGACGACTACCGGTGCTTCCTGCTCGACCCCGAGCTCGACGAGGACGCCTGGCTCACCGGCACGCAGGTGCTGCCCGGCAACCCCGACGTCGTGCACCACGTGATCCTGTTCCAGGTCCCGCCGCGGCAGGTCGCCGCCGCCGAGGCCAAGGACGCGGCCGAGGACGACGAGGGCTGGACCTGCTTCGGCGGCACGGGGCTCGACCGCTTCCAGAACGTCGACCGGTCCTCGTGGATCGGCGCGTGGGCCCCGGGGAGCAAGGAGTCGGTCACCAAGCCCGGCTACGGCGTACGCCTGCGCAAGGGCAGCCGGATCGTGATGCAGGTCCACTACAACCTGCTCGCCGGGCAGCAGCCCGACACCTCGGCCGCCCAGCTGCGCCTCGCACCCGGCACGCGCGACTACGAGGCGCTCAGCACCATGCTGCTGCCCGCGCCCGTGGAGCTGCCGTGCCGGCCGAAGCACTCCGACGGAGAGCTGTGCGACCGCGACGCGGCGCTCGCCGACGTCAAGGAACGCTTCGGCGCGGAGGGCAACACCGCCGACCTCCTCCACCTCCTGTGCGGCGGTGAGCCACGCGCCGGCGAGGTGCAGTCGTGCGTGCGCACCCTGTCCGAGCCGATCACCATCCACGGCGTGGCCGGGCACATGCACCTGCTGGGCCGCTCCCTGAAGATCGAGGTCAACCCGGGCACCCCGCAGGCGAGGACCATCCTCGACATCCCCGTCTGGGACTTCGACGACCAGGGCAGCCGCCCGATCGACCCGATCCGGCTCGAGCCGTTCGAGCAGGTCAAGGTGACCTGTCGCCACGTCCAGTGGCTGCGCGACCGGCTGCCCTCCTTCGAGGGCCAGCCCGACCGCTACGTGGTGTGGGGCGAGGGCACGACCGACGAGATGTGCCTCGGGATGCTGCAGGTCACCCGCCCCTGACGGCCTGACGTGACCGGCCTCCCCTCGTCAGGTGGGCCGCGCGTGTCCGGCTCGGTAGCATGGTGGGGCTCTACCACCGACCCGGAAGGCCGCCCGCACGGGCATCCATGACTGCGACGAACCAGCCAGGCTCCTCCCAGGAGCGACCGACCCACACCGTGGTCGTCCCCAACAGCATCGACATGGTGTCGGTCCTGGGCCCGGGAGACGAGCACCTCCGGCTGATCGAGCGGGCCTTCGACGCCAGCGTCCACGTCCGTGGCAACCGGATCACGCTCGCCGGCGAGTCGGCCGAGGTCGCCACCGCCGAGCGCCTCCTCGACGAGATCGTGACGCTGGTCCGCACCGGCCAGGGCGTCACCGGCGAGACGGTCGAGCGGATCATCCAGATGCTGCGCACCGAGACGCAGGAGCGCCCGGCCGACGTGCTGAGCCTCAACATCCTGTCCAACCGCGGTCGCACGATCCGGCCCAAGACGGTCAACCAGAAGCGCTACGTCGAGTCGATCGACCAGAGCACGATCACCTTCGGCATCGGCCCGGCCGGCACCGGCAAGACCTACCTGGCGATGGCCAAGGCCGTGCAGGCGCTGCAGGCCAAGGAGGTCAACCGGATCATCCTCAGCCGCCCGGCCGTCGAGGCGGGGGAGCGGCTCGGGTTCCTGCCCGGCACGCTCAGCGAGAAGATCGACCCCTACCTGCGCCCGCTCTACGACGCGCTGCACGACATGGTCGACCCCGAGACGATCCCCAAGCTGCTCGCCGCCGGCACCATCGAGGTCGCCCCGCTGGCGTTCCTGCGCGGCCGGTCGCTCAACGACTCGTTCATCATCCTCGACGAGGCGCAGAACACCACGCCCGAGCAGATGAAGATGTTCCTCACCCGCCTCGGCTTCGGCTCGCGCATCGTCGTCACCGGCGACACCAGCCAGGTCGACCTGCCCTCCGGCACGAAGTCGGGCCTGCGGGTCGTCGAGGGCATCCTCGACGGCGTCGACGACATCACCTTCTGCCGCCTCACCGGCACCGACGTGGTCCGCCACCGCCTCGTGGGTCGCATCGTGGAGGCCTACGAGGTCTTCGACTCCGACAACGAGCGCCCCGGCCCGAAGAAGACCGAGCGGAGCCCGCGATGAGCATCGAGGTCCTCAACGAGTCGGGTCTCGACTTCGACGTACGCCGCCTCTCCCGGCTGGCGCGCTTCGTGATGGACGAGATGCGCGTGCACCCGCAGGCCGAGCTCTGCATCAAGGCGGTCGACGAGGACACGATCGCCGAGCTCAACGGCCAGTGGATGGAGAAGGAGGGCCCCACCGACGTGCTGGCCTTCCCGATGGACGAGCTGCGCCCCGGCAAGGTCAACGAGGAGCCCGAGGAGGGCGTGCTCGGCGACCTGGTGCTGGCTCCCTCGGTGGCCGAGCGGCAGGGCGAGGAGGCCGGGCACGGACGCGAGGCCGAGATCGACCTGCTGACCGTCCACGGCATCCTCCACCTCCTCGGCTACGACCACGCCGAGCCCGAGGAGCACGCGGTGATGTTCGGGTTGCAGGGCGAGCTGCTGGAGAAGTGGCGCGCGTCGGCCGAGCCCGTCTGACATGACTGCTGACATCTGGCAGCTCGGCTCGGCCGCACTGCTGGTCGTGCTCGCCGGGCTCTTCTCGGCCGCCGACGCCGCCCTCGGCGGCTTCTCGCGCGCTCGCGCGGAGGAGCTCAAGGCCGAGGGCCGGCCCGGCGCGGTGCGCCTGGTCAAGCTCCTCGACGACCCCGCGCGCTACCTCAACACCGCGCTGCTGATGCGCCTGCTGTGCGAGATCAGCGCGATCGTGCTGGTCGCGACGTGGGCGCGCGACGCCTACCAGGGCTCGCCCGTCCCGACGTTCCTCACCACGATCGGCGTGATGCTGGTCGTGTCCTTCGTCGTCATCGGCGTCGCCCCGCGCACCATCGGCCGCCAGCACGACGTGCGCGTGGCGCTGGCGTCGGCGGGCCCGCTCTCCCTGGTGACCACGATCCTCGGCCCGATCCCGGCGCTGCTGATCCTCCTGGGCAACGCGATCACACCCGGCAAGGGCTTCAGCGAGGGCCCGTTCTCGACCGAGACCGAGCTGCGCGAGCTGGTCGACATGGCCGAGGCCGGCGCCATCATCGAGTCCGGCGAGCGCAAGATGATCCACTCGGTCTTCGAGCTCGGCGACACCATCACCCGCGAGGTGATGGTCCCGCGCCCCGACGTCGTCTACATCGAGCGCCACAAGAACATCCGCCAGACGCTGTCGCTCTTCCTTCGCAGCGGCTACTCCCGCATCCCGGTCATCGACGAGAACCTCGACGACATCGTCGGCATGGCCTACCTCAAGGACCTCGTCCGCCGCGACTTCGAGGCCCCCGACGTCGAGTTCACCCAGCGCGTCGACGAGGTGATGCGGCCGGTCCACTACGTCCCCGACTCCAAGCCGGTCGACGCCCTGCTCACCGAGCTGCAGGCCCGTCGCCAGCACATCGCGGTGGTCGTCGACGAGTACGGCGGCACCGCCGGGCTGATCACGATCGAGGACGTGCTGGAGGAGATCGTCGGCGAGATCACCGACGAGTACGACGCCGAGGAGGTCGAGGTCGAGCACCTCGAGGGCGGCGCGATGCGGGTGTCCTCGCGCTACCCGGTCGACGACCTCGACGAGCTGGTCGGCTTCGACGTGGAGGACGACGACGTCGACAGCGTCGGCGGACTGATGGCCAAGCACCTCGGCAAGGTCCCGCTCCCCGGCTCCGTCGTGGAGTGCCACGGCCTGCGGCTGGAGGCCGAGCGCGCCACTGGTCGACGCAACAAGATCGAGACCGTGCTGGTGACCGTGCTCGCGCCCGAGTCGGACGGCGCCGCCGACGACGCCTCGGTCACCTCCGCCGGCCGCTGACGGACGCCGACCGGGCCGCTCACTAGGGTTCTCGCATGAGCAACGACGCCGGCGACCTCAGCGCCGAGGACGCCAAGCTGGTGACCCTCGCCCGAGCGACCCGGGCGCGGGCGCGCGCMGACGAGGGCGCCRCCGTTCGCGACCTCGACGGCCGCACCTACGCCGCCGCCAGCGTGCGCCTCGCGCACCTCGACCTGTCGGCGCTCGACGTGTGCGTGGCCATGGCCGTGTCGTCCGGGTCCGCCGGCCTCGAGGCTGCTGTCGTGCTGGCGGACGGCGTACCCGCCCTCGACGCCGTACGCGACTTCGCCGGCGCCGGCGTGCCGGTGCACCTCGGCGACGCACGGGGCGCGATCGCCCGTTCGCTCGCCACCTGAGCCGCTGGACTGCAACCTGCTCGCGCGAGCGGGCCGGGATCGCTAGCGTGGAGGGGTGCGAACGGCTGTTGGTCGCGAGCAGCATGCTGCTGGGGAGGCGAGACTCAGGGAGTCCTACGCCGCCCTGCCGGCGGGTGCGCCGGTGCGACTGGCGAAGCGAACCAGCAACCTGTTCCGTGGCCGGTCGGCGTCACAGGCCGGTCTCGACGTCTCCGGGCTGACGGGTGTCGTCGAGGTCGACGGCGACGTCGCCGAGGTGCAGGGGATGTGCACCTACGAGCACCTCGTCGAGGTGACGCTCGCGCACGGCCGCATCCCGCTGGTCGTGCCGCAGCTCAGGACGATCACGCTCGGCGGCGCGGTCAGCGGCCTGGGCATCGAGTCGACGAGCTTCCGCAGCGGCCTGCCGCACGAGTCGGTCCTCGAGATGGACGTGCTCACCGGGGCGGGCGAGGTCGTCACGACCAAGCCGGGTGACGAGCTCTTCGACGCCTTCCCCAACTCCTACGGCTCGCTCGGCTACGCGRCCCGGCTGCGGATCGAGCTCGAGCAGGTGCCGTCGTACGTCGCCCTCCGGCACGTCCGGTTCCCCGACGCGACCACGCTCGCCGAGGCCGTCGTCCGCGTGGTCGAGGAGCGCGCCTGGGCGGGGGAGCGCGTCGACGCGGTCGACGGCGTCGCCTTCGCCCCCGACGAGCTCTACCTCACCCTCGCGCGGTGGACCGACGACCCCGGGCCGACCAGCGACTACGCCGGCCAGCAGGTCTTCTACCGCTCGCTGCAGCAGCGGAGCACCGACCGGCTCACCGTGCACGACTACCTGTGGCGCTGGGACACCGACTGGTTCTGGTGCTCACGCGCCTTCGGCGCCCAGCACCCGCTCGTGCGACGGGTGTGGCCGCGACGGCTGCGGCGCTCCGACGTCTACTGGAAGCTCGTCGCGCTCGACCGCCGCCTCGGGGTGGCCGACCGGCTCGACCGGCGCGCCGGGCGTCCCCAGGGGGAGCGCGTCGTCCAGGACGTCGAGGTCCCCGTCGAGCGGCTCCCCGAGTTCCTGGCCTGGTTCGACCGGGAGATCGGGATGCGCCCGGTGTGGCTGTGCCCGCTGCGGCTGCGCCGCGGGGCGGAACGCTCCGGCGACCGGCCCTGGCCCGGCTACCCGCTCAGCGCCGAGACGACCTACGTCAACGTGGGCTTCTGGGGCATCGTCAACGTCGGCCCGGACGCGCCCACGTCCCCGCGCAACCGGGCGATCGAGGCGAAGGTCTCCGAGCTCGGCGGCCACAAGAGCCTCTACTCCGAGGCCTTCTACGCGCAGGCGGAGTTCGACCGCCTCTACGGCGGGGACCACCTGGCCCGCGTCAAGGCCGTTCACGATCCCGACGGCCGACTCACGTCCCTCTACGACAAGGTGGTGCAACGACGATGACCTTCCACACGGACCCGGGCTCGCGACCCCGCCCACCGTCGCGCCTGAGCATCGGCGACGCGATGGACCGACTGGTGCGGGGCGGGCTGCCGCTGCACTTCACGGCGTACGACGGCAGCAGCGCCGGTCCTCCTGACGCCGACGTCGGGATGCAGCTGCGCACCGAGCGCGGGCTCGCCTACCTGATGACGGCGCCCGGCGACCTCGGCATGGTGCGGGCCTACGTCAGCGGCGACCTCCAGCTCTCGGGGGTCCACCCCGGTGACCCCTACGACGCGCTCGTGCTCCTCAAGGACCACACGAAGTTCCGGGTGCCGGCGCCGCCCGAGGCGGTGCACATCGCCCGCAGCCTCGGCCTCACGCACCTGCGGCCACCGCCCCCGCCACCCCAGGAGCACCTGCCCCGCTGGCGGCGCGCGGTGGAGGGGCTGCGGCACTCCATGACCCGCGACGCCGAGGTCATCTCCCACCACTACGACGTGTCCAACCGGTTCTACGAGCTGGTGCTCGGGCCGTCGATGGCCTACACCTGCGCGGTCTACGAGACGCCCGACATGAGCCTCGAGGAGGCGCAGGCGGCGAAGTTCGAGCTCGTCTGCCGCAAGCTCGACCTGCAGCCCGGCCAGCGCCTGCTCGACGTCGGCTGCGGCTGGGGGAGCATGGTCCGCCACGCCGCGCGCGAGCACGGCGTACGCGCGCTGGGCGTGACGCTGTCGCTGGAGCAGGCGCAGTGGGCCAAGGAGGCGATCGACCGCGAGGGCCTCGCTGACCTCGCCGAGGTGCGCCACCTCGACTACCGCGACGTCGTCGAGTCCGGCTTCGACGCGGTCAGCTCGATCGGGCTCACCGAGCACATCGGCGTGCGCAACTACCCCGCCTACTTCCGCCACCTCCGCGACCGCCTCCGGCCCGGCGGACGCCTGCTCAACCACTCGATCACCCGGCGGCACAACCGCCGGACGGAGACGGGTCACTTCATCGACCGCTACGTCTTCCCCGACGGGGAGCTGATCGGCTCGGGCACGATCATCCGGGCTGCGCAGGACCAGGCCCTGGAGGTGCAGCACAGCGAGAACCTGCGCCTGCACTACGCCGCCACGCTGCGCGACTGGAACCGCAACCTCGTCGAGCACTGGGACGAGTGCGTGGCCGAGGTCGGCGAGGGGACGGCCCGCGTGTGGGGCCTCTACATCGCCGGTTCGCGCGTCGGCTTCGAGCGCGACGAGGTCGAGCTGCACCAGGTGCTCGCGACCCGCAACCACGACGACGGCCGCTCCGACTTCCCGATGCGCCCCGACTGGTGAGCCACCGATAACCTCAGTGGGTGAGCACCCGTGCAGCCCAGTTCCAGGCGATCGTGCGTCGCCGCGAACCGCTCTCGGACCACCTCGTCCGGCTGGTCCTCGGTGACGTCGATGGCTTCACCTCGACCGGGATCGCCGACGAGTGGGTCGGCCTCGTCGTGCCGGGGCAGTTCCAGAGCCGCTACTACACCGTGCGGTCCTTCCGGGACGGCGAGCTCACCCTCGACGTGGTGGTCCACGACGTCGGCCTGGTCACCGAGTGGGCGATGCGCGACTGCGTCGGCGACAAGGTGACGATCACCGAGCCCAAGGCGTCGTTCTCCCCGCCGCCCGGGGCGTCCTGGCTGCTGCTCGTCGGCGACCTGACGGCCATGCCGGCGATGGCCCGCATCGCCGAGTCCCGTCCCGACCTGACGACGTACGTCATGGCGGAGGTGCCCGACGACCTGTCCGGCTACCTGCCCGCCGGCGTCGACGTCACCTGGCTGGCCCCGCCCGCGCCCGGGCAGAGCGCGCTGGCCGAGGTGGTCGCGGGCATCGAGTGGCCCGAGGGTGAGGGCTACTTCTGGATGGCCGGCGAGTCCGCGCAGATGCGCGCGATCCGCAAGCACCTGATGCGCGAGGTCGGCCTCCCGACCAGCCACTACGACGTGATGGGCTACTGGCGCGCCACCGCCGCCCGCCAGCCGCGCGCGGTCGACCCCGGACCGATCTGGCGCGCGGGCAAGGCGGCAGGCAAGACTGACGAGCAGATCTGGGCCGACTACGACGCTGCCCAGACCGAGGAGGCGAACGATGGCTGACGACGACGACAAGGACCTCGAGCTCGAGGACGAGGTCGACGAGGACGACGACGAGCTGGACGACGACTTCGACCTGTCCGGCGTCGCGCCGGCGAGCGCCTTCTACGAGGCGCCCGAGGGTTACCGCAGCGGCTTCGCGTCGTTCGTCGGGCGCCCCAACGCGGGCAAGTCGACGCTGACCAACGCGCTCGTGGGCCAGAAGATCGTCATCACGTCGTCCAAGCCGCAGACCACCCGCAACGTGGTGCGCGGCATCGTCCACCGCGCCGACGCGCAGCTGATCCTCGTCGACACCCCCGGCCTGCACCGGCCCCGCACCCTCCTGGGCGAGCGGCTCAACGACCTGGTGCGCACCACGTGGGCGGAGGTCGACGTGGTCGCCGTGTGCTTCCCGGCCAACGAGAAGATCGGGCCCGGCGACCGCTACCTCGTCGGCGAGCTGGCCAAGGTGCGGCGTACGACCCGCATCGCCGTCGCGACCAAGACCGACCTGGCGACCCCCGAGCAGCTCGGCCAGCACCTGCTCGACATCGCAGCGCTGGGGGTCGAGACCAGCACCGAGTGGGCCGAGATCGTGCCCGTCTCCGCGGTGGCGGGCGACCAGGTCGACCTGCTGGCCGACCTGCTCGTCGGGCTGCTGCCGGAGGGGCCGCCGCTCTACCCCGACGGCGACCTCACCGACGCACCCGAGGAGGCGCTGGCCGCCGACCTCATCCGCGAGGCCGCCCTCGAGGGCGTGCGCGACGAGCTGCCGCACTCGATCGCGGTGGTGGTCGAGGAGATGGGCCTGCGCGAGGGGCGTCCCGACGACAAGCCGCTGCTCGACATCGTGGCCAACCTCTACGTCGAGCGTGACTCCCAGAAGGGCATCATGATCGGCCACAAGGGCTCGCGCCTTCGCTCGGTCGGCACGGCCGCGCGCCTGCAGATCGAGGCGCTGCTCGGCACCCCGGTCTACCTCGACCTGCAGGTCAAGATCGCCAAGGACTGGCAGCGCGACCCGCGTCAGCTGCGCAAGCTCGGCTTCTGACCCCTACCCGCGGTCCGGGCGGCGCTCCTGCTCGGCGAGGGCCCCGACCAGCGCCTCGACGAGGCGACCGACCGCCGGCCGGCGCGAGGTCGACGCGCGGTGGACGGCCAGGAAGCGACGCGTGGGGACCGGTCCGCGCAGGGCCACGACCCGCACCGTGTCCGGCAGGGCGGGACGGCCCAGTCGCGGCAGTACCGCCACGCAGAGCCCTGCCGACACCAGGGCGAGCTGCGAGGCGTACTCCTCGGCCCGGAAGTCCACGCGCGGGTGCTCGGTCGCGGCGCCCAGCATGTCGAGGATCCACCGGGTGCAGATGCTGTCCGAGACGTCGGTGACCCACACGTCGTCGACCGTCTCCGAGAGGGCCACCGTCCGCCGGCCTGCCAGGCGGTGCGTGGTGGGGACGACCAGGTCGACGGGGTCGTCGGCCAGGTGCACCGACTCCAGGCCGGCAGCGAGCGTGGTGCGGTCGTGCACCCAGTCGTGGACGACCGCCACGTCGACGTACCCGCCCGCGACCGCCTCGAGGCCCAGCTCGGGTGCGAGCTCCCGGAGCCGGATGCGCAGCTCGGGTGCGGCCTCGGCCAGCGACCGCAGCGCGGGGGCGACGACGCCGCGGACCGCCGAGGGGAAGCACGCCAGGCTCAGCGACCCCGTCAGCCCACCGGAGAGGGCCTCGAGCCGGCCCCGCGCCTCCTCCTCGGCCGCCTCGACGGCGACCGCGGCATCGACCAGGACGAGGGCCGCGTCGGTGAGCACGACCCCGCGACCGACGGGCTCGAGGAGTCGGACGCCCGCCTCGCGCTGCAGCTTGCCGATCTGCTGGCTCACCGCCGAGGACGTGTAGCCGAGCTCGCGCGCCGCGGCCGTCACCGAGCCGTGGCGGTGGACGGCGCGGAGGAAGACGAGCCGGGACAGGTCGATCATGTAGCAACGCTAACCAGTCGTGCCGCGTGATGCGCGCTGGTCCTTACCGGTCCCGGTGTCGATGATGGCTCCATGACCGCACTCGCGCAGCAGCACTGGGTCCCCGAGCACAGCCGCACCCACATCGAGGCCCTGGCGGCGGCGACCGCGGACCGGACGGTCGCGGCCTCGCTCGCCGAGCTGGACCGCCTGGTGGCGGCCAACCGGCAGATCCACGACCACGACTGCCTGAACCTCAACCCGGCGACCAACGTGATGAACCCCCGCGCCGAGGCGATGCTCTCCGCCGGGCTCGGGTCGCGGGCGTCCCTGGGCCACCCCGGTGACAAGTACGAGATGGGGCTCGAGGCCATCGAGCAGATCGAGGTGATGGCGGCCGAGCTCGCGGGCGAGGTGTTCGGGGCGCGCTTCGCCGAGATCCGGGTGCCGTCCGGGGCCATCGCCAACCTCTACGCCTTCCTGGCGACGTGCGAGCCGGGGGACACGATCATCGCCCCGCCCGCCAGCATCGGCGGCCACGTCACCCACCACGCAGGGGGCTCGGCCGGGATGTACCGGTTGCGCACCCTCGCCGCGCCCGTCGAGGCCGACCGCTTCACCGTGGACGTGGCAGCGCTGCGCGACCTCGCACTCGAGCACCGCCCCCGGATGATCACCATCGGCACCAGCATGAACCTCTACCCCCACCCGGTCGCCGCGCTGCGCGAGGTGGCCGACGAGGTCGGTGCGGTGCTGCTCTTCGACGCCGCCCACGTCTGCGGCCTGATCGCCGGCGGCGCCTGGCCGAACCCGCTCGAGCAGGGCGCGCACGTGATGACGATGAGCACCTACAAGAGCCTCGGCGGGCCGCCCGGCGGCCTGGTCGTCACCAACGAGCCGGAGATCGCCCGGAGCCTCGACGCGATCGCCTATCCCGGCCTCACCGCCAACTTCGACGCCGGCAAGGCGGCCGCCCTGGCGGTGACGATGCTCGACTGGAAGGCCGTGGGGGCCGACTACGCCGCGACGATGGTTCAGACGGCCGCGGCCCTCGCCGCCGGCCTGGTGGAGCGCGGGCTCCCGGTCTTCCACGGCATCGACGGGCCGACCGGGTCCCACCAGCTCGCCCTGGAGGCGCGCCAGTGGGGCGGTGGCCAGAGCGCGGCACGGCTCCTGCGCCGCGCCAACCTGCTGACGTCGGGCATCGGGCTGCCGGTGGAGGCGGTCGACGGGGACTTGAACGGGCTGCGCATCGGCACCCCCGAGCTGGTGCGGCTGGGCATGGGTCCCGGCGACATGGACGTGCTCGCGTCCCTCCTCGCCGAGGCCCTGACCCCGGGCGCCGACCTCGACGACGTCGGCACCCGGGTGACGGCGTGGCGGTCCCGCTTCGGCGGGGTGCACTTCACCGCCTAGGACGAGGTGTCGGGCACCCAGCAGATGCCGTAGCGCTGGCCGGCGTCCCACTGCTCGCGCGTGGGGCTCTCCTGCGACCAGGTGAAGTCCAGGTCGTCGGTGGCGTCCGCCGCGACGTCGCGGCAGACCTGGTCCATCCGCGCGGCCACCGCGTCGCGGGTGGGCAGCTTGCGGCCCGGGATGTCGACGGTCGCCACCGCACGCCACGAGTGCTTCGCGCCGCACGTCACCCGCCGGAACCCGGGGGTGCCGGGTGCCGCGGTGGCGCACATCAGCGGACCGTCCCATCCCTTCGTCCGGCGTGGGAGCCGCAGCAGCGTGCCGGGCGACGCCACGGCCACGATGTCGCAGCGGAACCAGTCGGCCCCGGCCTCCGCCCGCTTCTGGCTCGGGCTGAACCAGACGGCTCGGACCATGCGCAGCCTCAGCTCGCGCGGCGTACGTCCGAGGTGCCGGGGGAGCCGAGTGGTGCAGGCGCGGCTCATCTGCCGCTGCGCGGCCTGCGAGTCC
The DNA here is from genome assembly GCF_054049275.1 of Nocardioides sp. P5_E3. NCBI lineage: Bacteria > Bacillati > Actinomycetota > Actinomycetes > Propionibacteriales > Nocardioidaceae > Nocardioides > Nocardioides sp. P5_E3. Next base: position 32,361 of record NZ_JBFUMR010000024.1, on the reverse strand, counting down.
ACCCGCCGGGTGAAGCCGGACTTCGTCGTGAGGTCGAGCCGGCCGACGAAGTAGGTCTGCGCCGTGTGCGGTCGTCGGCACGCGACCGGCGCCGTACGACCCACCACGGCGACCGCCTGGCGCAACGACAGGGCGTGGCACTCGCCCACCTCGGGCGTCGGGCCCGGGTCCGGGGCCGCGACCTCGGTCGGGGTGGAGGTCGCGGACGGCGGTGTCGGGTCGTCCGCGGGGGCGTCGGTGGGAGAGGTGCAGGCCGACAGCAGGACGGCCGCGGCGAGGGCCGCGAGGAGCCGCCTCATCCCATCACCAGGGCCGCGAGCGTCCCGCCCAGCTCGTACGCCGACTCGCGCTGCGACTCGCCCACGTCGCCCAGCACCTCGAGGACCGGCGCGCTCTGCCGCCAGCCGAGCGCACCCACGATCGACTGCACCGAGCGCACGGCACCCGTCGTGTCGTAGCGCCCGTGGACGTAGAGCCCGAACGGCTTGCGACCGCCCTCCACCGCCGCGGCCGAGCCGTCGTCGGTGAGGGCGCCGCCGGCCTGGAGGAAGATCGAGTCGAAGAAGTGCTTGAGCGCCCCGCTCATGTAGCCGAAGTTCGCGGGCGTCCCGAGCACGTAGCCGTCCGCGGCGAGCACGTCGTCCGCATCGGCCTCGAGGGCGGCCCGGACCACCACGTCGACGCCGGTGATCGCGTCGTCCGACGCGCCGGCGACCACGGCCTCGGTCAGCGCGGCCACCGAGGGCGTCGGCGAGTGGTGGACGATGAGCAGGCGCGGCACGGAGCCGAGGCTACTCACGGGCCAGCGAGCGGCGTACCGTCGACGCGTGAGCTTCGAGGTGGCGGGTGAGGCGTACGACCGGTTCATGGGGCGCTACTCGCAGCCGCTCGCGGTCCGCTTCGCCGACCTGTTGGAGGTGACCGCGGGGCAGCGGGCGCTCGACGTCGGCTGCGGGCCCGGTGCGTTCACCGCGCCGCTGGTCGACCGCCTCGGAGCGGACCAGGTGTCCGCGATCGACCCGTCGGCGCCCTTCGTCGAGACCTGCCGCGCCCGCTTCCCCGGGGTCGACGTCCAGCGGGGTGCCGCCGAGTCGCTGCCGTGGGACGACGACTCGCACGACGTGAGCGGCGCGTGCCTCGTCGTGCACTTCATGACCGACCCCGTCGGCGGGGTGTCGGAGATGAAGCGGGTGACCCGGGAGGGCGGCTGGGTCGGCGCCACGGTGTGGGACCTCGCCGGCTCCCGCGCGCCGATGGCGCCGCTGTGGACCGCCTTCGCCGAGGTGGCCCCGCAGCAGCCGGACGAGCGGGGCTTCCAGGGTGGCTCGCGCGAGAGCATCCGCTCGATCCTGGAGGGTGCCGCCCTCCGTGACATCGAGGTGAGCGAGCTGTCGGTCACCGTCACCCACCCGACCTTCGAGGAGTGGTGGCAGCCCTACCTGCACGGCGTCGGCCCGGCGGGGGAGGTCATCGCCGCGCTCGACCCGGACCGCAGGCGGGAGGTCGAGCAGACCCTGCGCCGCAACCTCGGCGACGGTCCGTTCGACATCACCGCCGTGGCGTGGGCGGGCCGCGGTCGGGCGTGAGCCCGGGCCTCGTGGCCGGACCCGGCCACGAGGTGTCTCATCCAGCGGGAGACGGGCGACGGCTGCGCGCGGACGGGGTTACTGTTGGTCCCTCATGATGCGCAGCCTTCTCCTCCTTCGCCGCCGCAGCGAGGCCTGACCCGGCCCCCTCGTTGCGGAGTGTGGCGCGTGCCGGTCGCCCCTCCGCACACGAGAAGCAGACCGAGGACCTCATGACCAACCTGAGCAACACCGCCAACCAGCAGGGCACGAGCCCGATGCCGTTCGCCCGCTACACGCCGTTCGTGCCCGTCGACGTTCCCGACCGCACCTGGCCGACCCGGAAGGTCGAGAAGGCGCCGCGGTGGCTCTCCACCGACCTGCGCGACGGCAACCAGGCGCTCATCGACCCGATGACGCCCGCCCGCAAGCTCACGATGTTCGAGCTGCTGGTGGCGATGGGCTACAAGGAGATCGAGGTCGGCTTCCCCAGCGCCAGCCAGACCGACTTCGACTTCGTGCGCAAGCTCATCGACGAGGACCGCATCCCCGACGACGTACAGATCTCGGTGCTGACGCAGGCCCGTGAGGACCTGATCGAGCGCACCGTCGACTCGCTGGTCGGCGCCCCGCGCGCCACCGTGCACCTCTACAACGCCACTGCTCCGCTGTTCCAGCGCGTGGTCTTCAACGTCACCCCCGACGAGTGCCGCAACATCGCCGTCCGCGGCACCGAGATGGTCATGAAGTACGCCGAGGAGCGGCTCGGCGGCCTCGTCGGCAGCGAGTCCTTCGGCTACCAGTACAGCCCGGAGATCTTCACCCAGTCCGACACCGACTTCGCGTTGAGCGTCTGCGAGGCGGTCTCCGACGTGTGGCAGCCCGAGGCCGGCCGCGAGATCATCCTCAACCTGCCCGCCACGGTCGAGATGTCGACGCCCAACACCTACGCCGACCAGATCGAGTACTTCGGCCGCGGCCTGACCCGCCGCGAGCACTCCGCGATCAGCCTGCACCCGCACAACGACCGCGGCACCGCGGTCGCCGCCACCGAGCTGGGGCTGATGGCCGGTGCCGACCGCGTCGAGGGCTGCCTGTTCGGCCACGGCGAGCGCACCGGCAACGTCGACCTGGTGACCCTGGCGATGAACCTCTTCAGCCAGGGCATCGACCCGCAGGTCGACCTCGGCGACATCGACGAGGTCCGCCGCACCGTCGAGTACTGCACCAACCTGCCGGTCCACCCGCGCCACCCCTACGCGGGCGACCTCGTCTACACCGCCTTCTCCGGCTCCCACCAGGACGCCATCAAGAAGGGCCTGGAGGACCTGGACAAGAAGGCGACCGCGCTGGGCGTCGAGGTCGGCGAGCTGCCCTGGGAGGCGCCGTACCTGCCGATCGACCCCAAGGACGTGGGCCGCACCTACGAGGCGGTCATCCGCGTCAACAGCCAGTCCGGCAAGGGCGGCGTGGCCTACGTCCTCAAGTCCGAGCACAAGCTCGACCTGCCGCGTCGCGCGCAGATCGAGTTCAGCCGCGTCGTCCAGCAGCGCACCGACACCGAGGGCGGGGAGATCACGCCCGAGGAGATCTGGTCCGTCTTCCGCGCGGAGTACCTCGACCGGGAGACCCCGCTCAAGCTCAACTCGGTCCACACCTCCAGCGCTGCGGGGGAGAAGGACCAGCTCACCGTCGGGGTGTACGTCGACGGCGTGCGCCGCGAGCTGACCGGCGCCGGCAACGGCCCGATCAACGCCTTCACCAACGCGCTCAACGAGCTCGTCGAGGCCGAGCAGGCGGCGGGCAACCCGACCTACGCGGGCCGCGGCGAGGTGCGGGTCCTCGACTACCACGAGCACGCACTGTCGTCCGGTGGCGACGCCATCGCAGCGGCGTACGTCGAGTGCGCCGTCGGCGAGAAGGTGCTGTGGGGCGTGGGGCTCGACGCCAACATCGTCACCGCGTCGCTGAAGGCGGTCATCAGCGCGGTCAACCGCGGCTGAGCGCCGGCAGCGCTACATTCGGTCCATGTTGGTCAGCGAGCGGATCGGACAGTTCTTCGTCGAGTCCGACGGTGGGCGCGACCGGCTCGAGTACACCGAGTACGGCTCGGGCGACGAGTGGGTCGTGCTGCTGCACGGCCTGCTCATGCCGCGCCGGATGCAGCAGCCGCTCGCCCGCGCGATGGCCGCGCAGGGGCTGCACGTGGTGACCCTCGACCTGCTCGGGCACGGTCGCTCGGACCAGCCGGCCGACCCGCTGGTGTACTCGATGACATCGTTCGGCGAGCAGGTCGTCGCGCTGCTCGACCACCTCGGGGCGGAGCAGGCCGTCATCGGCGGCACGTCGCTCGGCGCCAACGTCTCCCTGGAGGTGGCGGTGATCGCGCCGGAGCGGGTCAAGGGCCTGATCGTCGAGATGCCGGTGCTCAACAACGCGCTGGTCGCCGGGATCCTCGCTTTCGTCCCGATCATGCTCGCCGCGCGCTACCTGCCGATCACGGCCAACACCCTGCAGCGGCTCTCGCGGTCCGTGCCCCGCGGGATCGTCCCGTTCTGGGTCGGCATCGGCCTCGACACCGTCGACCACCGCGCCGAGTCCATCGCCTCGGTGCTGCACGGGGTGATCTTCGGCCGGCTCGCGCCGTCCCGCAGCCAGCGTCGTCGGATCCAGGCACCGGTCTTCCTCGTCGGCCACCCGATCGACCCGATCCACCCCTTCGTCGACGCCGACATGCTGGCCGCGGAGCTCCCCAACGTCCGGCTCGAACGGGCCACCTCGATCCTCGAGTGGAGGTTCCGACCGGAGCGGCTCACCGCCGCCGCCGCCGACTTCGCTCTCGAGTGCTGGCACGAGCACCCCGCGACGACCAAGGCCGCGACGAAGGCCCGCACCCGGAAACGCTGACGCCGCACCCCGCCCGTACGCGCCTGAGCAGGCTCGGTGGGGGAGAATGACCGCGTGCCCCTGTACCGCGACGAGGCCGTCGTGCTCCGCACCCACAAGCTGGGCGAGGCCGACCGCATCATCACCCTGCTGACCCGTCAGCACGGGCGCGTGCGCGCGGTCGCCAAGGGGGTGCGGCGTACGACGTCACGCTGGGGCTCGCGCCTCGAGCCGTTCAACCACGTCGACCTCCAGCTCGCGGAGGGGCGCAGCCTCGACGTGATCACCCAGGCCGAGACGCTCGACCCGTTCCACGCAAGACTGGGGCTCGACTACGACCGCTACACCGCCGGCACGGTGATGCTCGAGACCGCCGAGCGCCTGGTGACCGAGGAGAAGGAGCCCGCGGTCCAGCAGTTCCTGCTGCTCGTCGGGGGGCTGCGTGCGATGGCCGGCGCCGAGCACCCCGCCAAGCAGGTCCTCGACTCCTACCTGCTGCGCTCCTTGTCCGTCGCGGGCTACGCGCCGTCGTTCGACCACTGCGTGCAGTGCGGCGTCGAGGGCCCGCACCGCTTCTTCAACCCGTCGGCCGGCGGCGTCCTGTGCTCCTCCGACAAGCTGCCGGGGTCGGCCACCCCCGCCGGGGAGACCGTCCTCCTGCTCGGCGCGCTCCTCGTCGGCGACTGGCCCGTCGTCCACGCCGCCGAGCCACGCCACCTGCGCGAGGCCAGCAACCTCGTCTCGGCCTACCTCGCCTGGCACCTCGAGCGCGGCCTGCGCTCGATGGCGTACGTCGAGCGCTGACGCGTCGCCTCTGACGTCWTGGCGTGCGGTCGTCCGGGCGACCGCCCGCCATGACGTCCCCGCACTACGCTGGCGCCGTGAAGCGACAGGTGAAGCCGCCGACCCCGCACCCGAGCGGCGCGACGCCGCCGCCGGTCCCGCGCGACCTCGTGCCCGAGCACGTCGCGATCATCATGGACGGCAACGGCCGGTGGGCGAAGGAGCGTGGGCTGCCCCGCACGAAGGGGCACGAGCAGGGCGAGCACACGCTCTTCGACGTCGTCGAGGGGGCGATCGAGATCGGCGTGAAGGCCATCTCGGCCTACGCGTTCTCCACCGAGAACTGGTCGCGCTCGCCCGACGAGGTGCGCTTCCTGATGGGCTTCAACCGCGACGTGATCCGCCGTCGTCGCGACGAGATGCACGACCTGGGCGTGCGCGTGCGCTGGGCCGGTCGCGCTCCCCGGCTGTGGCGGTCGGTCATCAAGGAGCTCCAGGTCGCCGAGGAGATGACGAAGGACAACGACGTCCTCACCCTCACGATGTGCGTCAACTACGGCGGCCGGGCCGAGCTCGCCGACGCCGCTCGCGCCATCGGCCGCGAGGTCGCCGCAGGCCGCCTCAACCCGGACAAGATCGACGAGAAGATCTTCGCCCGGCACCTCTACGTCCCCGAGCTGCCGGACGCCGACCTGGTCTGGCGCACGTCGGGCGAGCAGCGGCTGTCCAACTACATGCTGTGGCAGGCGGCCTACAGCGAGATGGTCTTCACCGACGTGCTCTGGCCCGACGTGGACCGGCGGCACCTGTGGTCGGCCGTCGAGACGTACGCCAGCCGCGACCGCCGCTACGGCGGCGCGCTCCCCAACCAGACCCCCGACCAGACTCCCGACCAGCCCTAGCGGCAGGCGGGGCAGGTCCCGAAGATCTCCAGCGTGTGGCTGATGTCGGCGTAGCCGTGCTCGGTCGCGATCGCGCTCGTCCACCGCTCGACGGCCGGTCCCTCGACCTCCACGGTCGCCCCGCAGGTGCGGCACACGAGGTGGTGGTGGTGCGTGTCGGAGCAGCTGCGCCAGATGGCCTCGCCGTCCTCGTTGCGCAGCATGTCGACCTCGCCGGCGTCGGCGAGGGTCGCCAGCGTGCGGTAGACGGTCGCGAGCCCGACGGACTCGCCCTGCTGCGAGATGAGGTCGTGGATCTCCTGCGCGCTGCGGAAGTCGTCGAAGCCGGCCAGCGCGGCGGCGACCGCGCGACGCTGGCGGGTCGGCCGGACCGAGGGCCGGGGCGTGGGTTCAGTGCTCGTCATAGTGCTCTCCGTGTACGGCGTGCCGGTGGCCGTCGTGGACGTAGTCGACGTGGTCCGCGTGCGGCACCGCCGGGTGGCCGCAGTCGGTGCCGTGCTGGTGGGGGTGCTCGTCGGTGACGGTGTGCGTGGCCACCTCGACGCTCGCGAACGGCGAGAGCATCCGGCGGCGCCTGCGCAGCCACACGCCGATGGGCCAGGTGGAGGCGAACATCGCGAGGGCGAGCAGCACGATCGTCGGCCCCGGCGCGACAGTGGCCCGGAACGACAGGGCCGCGCTCAGCAGCAGCCCGCCGAGGGCCGCGAGGACGCCGACGGCCATCGCGCCCGCGATCGTCGTACGGAACGAGCGGGCGAGCTGCTGGGCGGTCGCGACCGGCACCACCATCAATGCGGACACGAGCAGCAGGCCGACCGTGCGCATCGCGACGGTGACGGTCACGGCGGCGAGCACGGCGATCAGCAGGTTGTAGAGGCGCACCCGCAGGCCGGCGACCCGCGCGAAGTCGGGGTCGCTGGAGACGGCGAAGAGCTGGGGGAGCAGGCCGAGCGTGGTCACGAGCAGCACCACGGTCAGGCCGAACGTGAACCACACGTCGCCGGCGGTGATGCTGGTGAGCGACCCGAAGAGGTACTCCTGGAGCCGCGCCGCACCCTGTCCGGCGAGGCCGGTGATCAGCACGCCACCGGCCAGGCCGCCGTAGAAGAGCAGGGCCAGCGCGACGTCGCCGTTGGTGTGGCCGCGTTCGCGGATGACCTCGATCAGGACGGCGCCGAGGACCGCGACGACGACGGCCGTCCACGTCGGGGAGGTGTTGGTGAGCAGGCCGATCGCGACACCCGTGACGGCGACGTGGCCGATGCCGTCCCCCAGCAGGGCGAGGCGGCGCTGCACGAGGAAGGTGCCGATCGCGGGTGCGGCCAGGCCCGTCAGCAACGCGGCGAGGAGCGCACGCTGCATGAAGGGCAGCGAGAAGAGGTCGACGAAGTCGCTCATCGTCCGCCGCCCAGCTCGTCGAGCGGCGATCCCACGTGCGGGACGTGGTCGTGCGAGGCGGCCAGCGGGTGGTGGTGCCCGTGGGCGTCCTCTTCGTCGAGCGCGGGCCCGTCGTAGGCGATCCGGCCGTCGCGCATCACGACCGCTCGGTCGATCAGAGGCGCCATCGGGCCGAGCTCGTGGGCGACCAGCACGATGGTGGCGCCGCCGGCCTTGAAGGTGGCGAGCGCGTCGGCGAGGGCGCGCTGGTTGCCGAGGTCGACCCCGGCGGTGGGCTCGTCGAGCACCAGCAGGTCGGGCTCGCCGGCCAGTGCGCGAGCAATGAGGACGCGCTGCTGCTGCCCGCCGCTCAGCTGGGACACGCCGAGGCCCGTGCGGTCGGACAGCCCGACGACGTCGATCGCGTCGGCGATCGCCCGCCGGTCCTCGCGGGAGAGTGGGAGGAAGGGGCGCCGCCGGCTGATGCGCCCCGACGCGACGACCTCCCAGACGGTCGCAGGTACGCCGCTGGCCGCGGACGCGCGCTGCGGCACGAAGCCGACCCGCTTCCAGTCGCGGAAGTCGGCGTACGGCGTGCCGAAGAGGGAGATGCCGCCACCCGTCGTCGGCAGCAGGCCGGTGATCGCACGCACGAGGGTCGACTTGCCGGAGCCGTTGGCGCCCATCAGTGCCAGGAACTCGCCGGACCGGACGGTGAGGTCGATCCCGCGCAGGATCGGGCGGCCGCCGATCGCGACCGACCCGTCGCGGACCTCGACCGGAGGTGCTCCGGGGCTCACTGGCATCCGTTGGCCTTCCGGAGCGCGTCGAGGTTCTGGCCCATGAGGGAAAGGTAGTCGTCGTCGGACGTCTCGTCCGAGAGGCCCTCGACCGGGTCGAGCACCGCGGTCTCGAGGCCGAGGTCGCCGGCGAGCGAGTCGGCCATCTTGCTGCTGGCGAGGCGCTCGGAGAAGACGGTGGTGATGCCGTCCTCGGTGATCAGCTGCTGGAGCCGGGCCAGGTCGGCCGGCGTCGGCTCGGCGTCGGGGGAGAGGCCGGCGATCGCCTCGAACTGCAGCCCGTAGCGGGCGAGGTAGGAGAACGCCTCGTGGCTGACGACGGTCGTCGTGCGCTCGCACGTCGCCAGGCCGTCGACGTACTCCTGGTCCAGGGCCTCCAGCTCCGTGCGCAGCGCCGCCGCGTTGTCCTCGTACGTCGCTGCGCCGTCGGGGTCGAGCTCGACCAGCCGGTCGGCCACGGCGTCACCGAGGTCGGCCATCAGCAGCGGGTCCTGCCAGAAGTGGGGGTCGAGGTCGCCGTGGTCGTGGCCCGCCTCGTCGTGCTCGTGCTCGTGCTCGGAGGCGGGCATGAGCTCGACCACGTCGGCCGCGTCGACGATCTCCGCGTCGGGCGCGTTGGCGTCGACCGTCTCGTCGACCGCGGGCTGGAAGCCGTGCTCGAGCACGATCAGGTCGGCCTCCGCGAGGGTCGCGGTCTGCTTGATGTCGAGGGACAGGTCGTGCGGCTCGGTGCCCGGCCCGGTGAGGTTGGTGACCTCCCACTCGTCGCCCGCCACCTGACCGGTCACCCAGGCCAGCGGGTAGAACGCGGCGACGGCCGAGCGACCATTCCCGGCGCTGTCGTCGGACCCGCCGCAGCCGGCAAGGAGAGCGGCCGAGGCGAGGGCGGTGGCGAGGGCGATCGGTCGGGTGGCGGACAACATGAGAACGATTCTCACGCTCTTTGAGAACCGTTGTCAAACCGGCGGGCCGTAGGGTGAGCCCGTGCTCGTCGTCACCCGCCTCCGTACGCCCTTGCCCGACGCGGCAGCCGAGAGCGAGCTGCGCGCAGGCCTGCTGCAGGCCCTCGCCATCCTGGCCGCCAAGCCCGGGTGGGTCGGCGGCGACGTCGGCCGCAACGTCGACGACCCGTCCCTCTGGGTGCTGACCACGCGCTGGGAGAACGTCGGTTCCTACCGGCGCGCGCTGGGGTCGTACGAGGGCAAGATGCACATCCAGCCGCTGATGGTGCACGCGCTCGACGAGCCCAGCGCCTACGAGGTGGTCGAGGAGGGGACCGACCTCAACGAGGCGCACCCCCGCTCGATAGGCTGACCGTTCGTTTCTCCGAGCCGGCAGCCAGCCTGCCGACCTGCCCACACCTGAAGGACCTGCACCGTGGCCAAGCCCGCTCCCACCGCCCTGGACAACGTCGTCTCCCTCGCGAAGCGCCGAGGTTTCGTCTACCCCTGCGGTGAGATCTACGGCGGTACGAAGTCGGCCTGGGACTACGGCCCGCTCGGTGTGGAGCTCAAGGAGAACATCAAGCGCCAGTGGTGGAAGTTCATGGTGACGCGACGCGACGACGTCGTCGGCCTCGACTCCAGCGTCATCCTGCCCACCCGCACGTGGGAGGCCTCCGGCCACCTGAGCACCTTCAGCGACCCGCTCGTGGAGTGCCAGTCGTGCCACAAGCGCTTCCGCGAGGACCACCTCCAGGAGGACCACGCGGCGAAGAAGGGCATCGACGACCCCGACACCGTCGACATCAACGAGTCGGTCGCCTGCCCCAACTGCGGCACCCGCAACGCGTGGACCGCGCCGCGCAACTTCAACATGATGCTCAAGACCTACCTCGGCGTCATCGAGGACGAGTCGGGCCTGCACTACCTGCGGCCCGAGACCGCGCAGGGCATCTTCCTCAACTTCGCCAACGTGGTGACCTCGAGCCGCCAGAAGCCGCCCTTCGGCATCGCGCAGATGGGCAAGAGCTTCCGCAACGAGATCACCCCCGGCAACTTCATCTTCCGCACGCGCGAGTTCGAGCAGATGGAGATGGAGTTCTTCGTCAAGCCCGGCGAGGACGACGAGTGGTTCCGCTACTGGATCGAGCAGCGCACCCAGTGGTACGTCGACCTCGGCATCAACCCCGACAACCTGCGCCACTACGAGCACCCGCAGGAGAAGCTGTCGCACTACTCCAAGGGCACGACCGACATCGAGTACCGCTTCGGGTTCTCCGGTCGTGACTTCGAGGAGCTCGAGGGCATCGCCAACCGCACCGACTTCGACCTCAAGCAGCACAGCGAGTTCTCCGGCAAGGACCTGTCCTACTACGACCAGGCCGCCGACGAGCGCTACCTGCCCTACGTCATCGAGCCGGCCGCCGGTCTCACCCGCTCGCTGATGGCGTTCCTCATCGACGCCTACACCGAGGACGAGGCCCCCAACACCAAGGGCGGCGTCGACAAGCGCGTCGTGCTCAAGCTCGACCCGCGCCTCGCGCCGGTCAAGGTCGCGGTCCTCCCGTTGAGCCGCAACGCCGATCTCTCGCCGAAGGCGAAGGCGCTGGCCGCCGAGCTGCGCGAGAACTGGAACGTCGACTTCGACGACTCCGGCGCCATCGGTCGCCGCTACCGCCGCCAGGACGAGATCGGTACGCCGTTCTGCGTGACGGTCGACTTCGAGACCCTCGACGACGACGCGGTCACCATCCGCGAGCGCGACTCGATGGCCCAGGAGCGGGTCAGCCTCGACGGCATCACCCGCTGGTTCGCGGAGCGCCTCGTCGGCTGCTGACCCTGCTGACCCTGCCGCCCCGGGGCTCTGGCGCCCCGTCGGCGCCGGTGGCACGCTGGGGCGGTCCGGACCTGGAGGGTCCACGATCGGGGGATCACCATGCGTCGTCGTACGGCCACGTTCCTGACCCTGTCCGCGCTCGGGGTGCTGCTGTCCGGGGTGGCCGCCTCGACCGCGCCGGTGGCGCTGGCCGACCCCGCCCCGAGCCAGGACCGCACCCGTGACCGGGCGTCGGGACCGCGGACCATCGACCCGCGGGAGCTGGACCGCGGCCCGGATGCGGCCGTCGACCATCTCCAGGACGGCGTCATCCACGCCGCGGACGGCACCACCGTCCGCGTCGGCATCCCGCACGGCCGCCAGCGGATCGCGCTCCTGGGCGCCGTCGGCACCGGGTGGGCGGTGGCGACGTGGCGGCGCGCCGACTCCTCCAGCGGTCCCGGCGAGGCCACGGTCGACCTCGTGCGCCCCGGTGCCGCGCCGGTCCGGGTGCCGCGCTCGCGGATGCCCTACTACGCCGACTCCTACGTCGGCTTCCGGCTCTCCCGCGACGGCGCCCAGCTGTTGACCACCACCTACGACCGCGGGGGGAGCACGACGCAGCTGCGCGCGACCGCGACCGGCAGGCTGGGCGGGACCAGCTACAGCGGCGCGTTCTTCCAGCCGTTCGACGCCGACGCGGGTCACGTCCTCACCTGGTACGACAACGAGTTCGGCCGGCTCCGGGTCGCCGACTGGGCCGGTGACGAGCGCTTCACCCGGGTCGCGACCTCCGCGGTCCACGCCGACCTCCGGCGCGACCTGATGTTCGTACGCACCAGCGGCCGCGACTTCGGCCCCACCCCGATCTCGGCGCCGGTCGTGCCGGCGTGGTCGGCCCCGTTCCAGCCGCTCGACGTCTCGCCCGACGGGGCGACGGCGATCGGTTTGCGGATCACCCGCTCCGGCTTCACGAGCCGCGCCATCCTCGACGTACGGTCCATGGCCGACGGTTCGCTGGTCGACCACATCGCGTTCGGTCCGAAGATCACCGAGGACACCTGGTCGATCATCAACGACCACGAGCAGACGGCGCGCTTCGAGGACGATGCGAGCTACGTCTTCCAGCTGACCACGGCGCGCGGAGCGGTGCTCGTGCGCTGCCCCGTCGGGGGACGCGACTGCGAGCGGGCCTCGGACTTCGGCAGCGACATCTCGGTGCCGTTCGAGCGATTCATGTGGTGATCCCGCGTTGCGAGCAGGAGACCGGCCGGACGCGCGGACCCGGCTGATTTGGGCCGGCCCGATCCGGCTCCGACAATGGGGGCATGACCGTCGTGCCCGACTCCCTCACCCTGGGTTCGCTGCGCGTCGACACCCCCGTCGTGCTCGCGCCGATGGCCGGCATCACCAACGCCGCCTACCGCCGCCTCTGCGCCGAGCAGGGCGCCGGGCTCTACGTCTCCGAGATGATCACCAGCCGCGGCCTCGTCGAGGGCGACGAGGTCACGAAGAAGATGCTGACCTTCGACGAGCTGGAGACGGTGCGGTCGGTGCAGCTCTACGGCACCGACCCGGTCTACATCGGCAAGGCCGTGGAGATCCTCTGCGCCGACCACGGCGTCGCCCACGTCGACCTCAACTTCGGCTGCCCGGTGCCCAAGGTGACCCGCAAGGGCGGCGGGGGAGCGCTGCCGTGGAAGCGCGGCCTCCTCGGCGAGATCCTCGAGCACGCGGTCGCCGCCGCGGCGCCGTACGACGTCCCGGTGACGATGAAGACCCGCAAGGGCCTCGACGACGACCACCTGACCTACCTCGACGCGGGCCGCCTCGCCCAGGAGAGCGGTGTCGCCGCGATCGCCCTGCACGGGCGCACGGTGCAGCAGGCCTACTCCGGCGAGGCCGACTGGGACGCCATCGCCGCCCTCGTCGACCACGTCGACATCCCCGTCCTCGGCAACGGCGACATCTGGGAGGCCGCCGACGCGCTGCGGATGGTCGAGCAGACCGGCGCCGCGGGCGTCGTCGTCGGCCGTGGCTGCCTCGGGCGCCCGTGGCTCTTCCGCGACCTGGCCGCGGCCTTCCACGGGGAGGACGTCGCCACCCTCCCCGTCCTCGGCGAGGTCAAGGCGATGATGCGTCGCCACGCCGAGCTGCTGTCCGAGCACATGGGGGAGGAGCGGGGATGCAAGGAGTTCCGCAAGCACATCAGCTGGTACCTCAAGGGGTTCCCCGCCGGCGGTGAGCTGCGCCACCAGCTGGCCCTCGTCGACTCGCTCGCCTCCCTCGACGAGCTGCTCGCGGGGCTCGACGACACCGCGCCGTTCCCCGAGCGCGAGCTCGGCACGCCACGCGGACGGCAGGGGGCGCCACGCAAGCGGGTCGTGCTCCCCGACGGGTGGCTCGACGACACCGACGGCCGCGGCGCGCACCTGCGCGAGGACGTCGACGAGACCACCGGGGGCTGATCCCGCGGCGCCGGCGTCGTACGCACGGATCCCGTGACGGTGAGCCGGAACACGCTGGAATTTACCGGGGAAGATTGGGACAGGCCGAGTTTCCTGTGCTTCACTCGATGATCGCGTCGACGTGGGCACGAGTTCTTCCCCCGTTTCCGGGCTCGTGGATCGGCGCAACGTCCCCCGTCAGCAAGTGCAAAGGATCAGCGCTGTGGCTCAGCATCGCCACAAGCGGGAAGCCCCTGCTACCACCCCCCGTCCGTCTCGGATCCCCCGTTCCGTCCTCGTCTCCGCACCGCTCGCCGTCGTGGCGACGCTGTCCGCGGTGACCATGGGCGTCCTCGCCGCCGAGCCGGCGACCAACGACAACCTGCTCGCCTCGTCCGGCACCTCCCAGCCGGCGGCCGGAGCAACCGTCGACGACACCACGCTCCGTCGGCGCAGCGAGACGACCACCGTCTCGCGCTCGCAGATCCGCACCGCCGCGAAGGCCGAGGCCGCCGCGCGCAAGAAGATCGCCGCGGCACGCGAGGACCGTAGCGTGAACAGGAAGGCCCGCCAGCTGGCCGAGAAGGTCGACGACGCCGTGTGGACCACCGACGTCCTCAACCTCTGGGACGGCCCGTCCGAGGCGTCCGACAAGCTGGGCGTCATCGGAGCCATCAAGCAGGTGTCCGTGACCGGCCGCAAGCAGGCCGGCCGCACCCAGGTCGTCATCGATGGCCAGTCGCGCTGGGTCACCTCCGACTACCTCAGCGCCGAGAAGCCCAAGCCCGAGCCCAAGGAACCCGCCGGCCCGAGCCTGGGCGGGGTCTGCTCCAACGGCTCGTCCATCGACGCCGGTCACGCGGCGCTCTACGACATCCACGACGTGGTGTGCGCCAACTGGCCCTCCGTGACCAGCTACGGCACGTGGCGCGGTGACGGCGAGCACGGCCAGGGTCGTGCCATCGACATCATGGTGACCGGCGAGACCGGCTGGGCCATCGCGAACTTCCTGCGTGCCAACTACGCCTCGCTGGGCATCGAGTACATCATCTACTCGCAGAACATCTGGTCCGTGGAGCGCTCCGGCGAGGGCTGGCGCGGGATGTCCGACCGCGGGTCGACGACCGCCAACCACTACGACCACGTGCACGTCACGGTCTACTGAGGCGGGGCGTCGCCGGCGTCCGAGGCGCTCGCTAGGCTGACCGGCCCATGAGCATCGAGGACCCGTACGACGACTCGGCGCGCGAGCGCATCGTCGCCGAGCCACCCAAGCGGGTGGAGGCGCCGGTGCGGCTCGCGTTCGAGCGCGACCGGGCGCGCGTCGTCCATGCGGCGGCGTCGCGCCGGCTCGCGGCCAAGACGCAGGTCGTCGGACCGCAGACCGACGACTTCGTCCGCAACCGCCTCACGCACAGCCTCGAGGTGGCGCAGGTCGCCCGCGACCTGGCCCGGGCCATCGGGACGCACCCCGACATCGCGGAGACCGCAGCGCTCGCCCACGACCTCGGCCACCCGCCGTTCGGCCACAACGGCGAGCGGGTGCTGGCCGAGCTCAGCGCCGACTGCGGCGGCTTCGAGGGCAACGCGCAGACCCTGCGCCTGCTGACGCGGCTGGAGTCGAAGACCTTCGACGCCGACGGTCGCTCGGTCGGGCTCAACCTGACGCGCGCCACGCTCGACGCCTGCACCAAGTACCCCTGGGCGCGGGCGGAGGCGACCGGGCCCCACGGGGTCCACGCCGACGGCACGCCGCGGGTCGTCGTGAAGTTCGGCGTCTACGACGACGACCGCCCCGTCTTCGACTGGGTGCGGTCGGGCGTCGAGGGCCGCCGGCGCTGCCTGGAGGCCCAGGTGATGGACCTCGCCGACGACGTCGCCTACTCGGTGCACGACGTCGAGGACGGCATCGTGGCCGGTCGCCTCGACCTCACCCGGCTCGACCGCGACGCGCTCTGGGAGACCGTCCGCTCGTGGTACCTGCCCGGGGCCGACGACGCCGCCCTCGACGTGGCACTGGCCGACCTGCGGGCGGTGGGCAGCTGGCCCCGGTCGTCGTACGACGGGAGCAGGCGCAGCCTCGCCGCGATCAAGAACCTCACCAGCGACCTCATCGGCCGCTTCTGCGGCAGCGTGCAGCAGGCGACCTTCGCCGCGACGGCGGGGGAGCCGCCCGTGCGGCACCGCGCCGACCTGGTGGTGCCCGAGGCCACCGAGGTCGAGATCGGGGTCCTCAAGGGGATCGCCGCCCACTACGTGATGCAGGCCGACGACCGGGTGGCGCTGATGCAACGCCAGCGCCAGCTCGTCGCGGAGCTCGTCGAGGCGCTGTGGGCGCGCGGGGTCGACGGCCTCGACCCGGTCTTCGTCGAGGACTGGGAGCACGCAGACGACGACGCGGGCCGCCGACGCGTGGTCGTGGACCAGGTCGCGTCACTGACCGACGCCAGCGCCGTCGCGCGTCACGCCGCGCTCACCTGAAAAGGGCCCGGCCAGATGGCCGGGCCCCTTTCAGGCGTGCGTGCGACGACCTACGGCAGGTTGCCCTGCGGGTACGGGTCGTCCTGGCGGGCCGTGCTGTCGGGGTGCAGCTGCTCCTCGAGGTCGGAGCGGTGGTCGCCGCTGCCGCCCGAGGGCGTCACCTTGTCGGCCGCCGTGCTGGCCGCCGCGGCGACCTTGTCCTTGACGACGGGGGCCTTGTCCTTGGCGAGGTCGGCCGCCTGGTGCGCCTTCTCCTGGACCCGCGGGTCCTCCTTGACGCGGGTGGCCGCCTTCTTGATCTGTTCGTAGCGTTCCCGGCCCGCACGCGCGCCGAGCACGTAGCCGACACCTCCGGCGACGAGCAGCATGAGCTTCTTCATGGGGTCTCCCTTCCCTGGTTTGGCTTCTGTGTGCGGTGTGGTGCCCGCAGTGGTGCTCAGTGGTCGCCGCGGCGCCGCCACAGCAGCAGCACCACGACCATCGCCACGAGCGAGCCGGCGGCCGCGAGCACCTCGGTGCGCGGCTGGCCGGTGTCGGTCGTGGCGGCGTCCTTGAGCGAGGCCACCCGCTGCTGCGCCTGCGACTTCACGTCGAGCTTGGCGGCGAGCTGGTCGACGGTCCCGGCCAGCTGCTCGCGCTGCAGTGCGATCTCGGCCTCGAGCTGCTCCGGCGTCTTCTCCGGCGTCTGGTCACTCATGGTGGTCTCCCTTCACCGTCGCGATGTCCTCCTTCAGCCCCTGGATCGCCCGCTCGGGGGCGGGGGGGCCGGCCTCGGCGACCTTGTTCTTGCCGACCATGCCGACCACGGCGGCGCCGGCGAGCAGGACGAGCGCCACGATGAGGGCGGCCAGCCAGGCGTCGACGACGAGCGAGAGGGCGAGGATCGCGGTCGCAACGATCGACCCGAACGCGAAGAACGCGAGCAGGCCGGCGACGCTGAACATGCCGATCCCGACGCCTGCGCGCTTGCCCTTCTGGGCGACCTCCGCCTGGGCGAGGCGCATCTCCGAGCGGATGAGCTCGGGGACCTGCTGGGTGAGCTGGTGGACGAGCGCGCCGAGGGTCTGGTCCTGGGTCTGACCCTCTGGAGCGCCGTGCTGAGCGGTCATGCTTCGACCTTCCCAGACGCACCCACCGGGCACCAGCGACGTACGCCCCAAGGGGTGGCCGGACGCCGGGATCCGGGGTCCCGACAACCGTTGTGGAGACTCCGGCGTGCTCGTGGGACGGCGCCCGTAGACTCCCCGGCGTGGCAGGCCGGATTCGCGACGACGACATCGCCGAGGTGCGCGAGAAGGCGCGGATCGACGACGTGGTGTCGGGCTACGTCACGCTCAAGCGCGCGGGCGGCGGGTCGCTCAAGGGCCTGTGCCCCTTCCACGACGAGAAGACGCCGTCGTTCAACGTCAACCCGGCCCGCCAGTTCTTCCACTGCTTCGGCTGCGGCGAGGGCGGTGACGTCATCTCCTTCCTGATGAAGGTCGACGGGCTCACCTTCACCGAGTCCGTCGAGCGGCTCGCCGAGAAGTTCGGCGTCCAGCTGCGCCGCGAGGAGGGCGACGACGAGCCCGTACGACCCCGCGGGCCGGCCCGCGGCCGACTGATCGAGGCGCACAAGGTCGCCCAGCAGTTCTACGCCGAGCAGCTGGCCGGCCCCGACGCCGTGGTCGCGCGGCAGTTCCTGCACGAGCGCGGGTTCGACCAGTCCGCAGCCGCGACCTTCGGGGTGGGTTTCGCGCCCCGCGACGGCGAGGCGCTGGTGCGCCACCTGCGCGGTCGGCGGTTCAGCGACGAGGAGTCGGTCGCGGCCGGGCTCGTCGCGCTGGGGCGTTCCCACTACGACCGCTTCCGCGGCCGCCTGGTGTGGCCGATCCGGGAGGCCAACGGCGACACGATCGGCTTCGGCGCGCGCCGGATCTTCGACGACGACCGCATCGAGGCGAAGTACCTCAACACCTCCGAGACCGCGATCTACAAGAAGAGCCAGGTGCTCTACGGCATCGACCTGGCCCGCACCGCGATGAAGGACGCCCAGCAGGCCGTCGTCGTCGAGGGCTACACCGACGTGATGGCCTGCCACCTCGCTGGCGTCAAGACCGCGGTGGCCTCGTGCGGCACGGCCTTCGGCCAGGACCACGCGCGGGTGCTGCGCCGCTTCCTCGGCGACCACGACACCACCAGCGGCGAGGTGATCTTCACCTTCGACGGCGACTCGGCCGGGCAGAAGGCTGCCATGAAGGTGCTCGACAGCGACCAGGTGTTCGCGTCGCAGACCTACGTCGCCGTGGCCCCCGAGGGGATGGACCCCTGCGACCTGCGGCTCAAGGAGGGCGACGAGGCCGTGCGCGAGCTGGTCGCGAGCCGCAAGCCGCTCTACCGCTTCGCGCTCGACAACGTCCTCACCCGCTACGACCTCGACCGCGCCGACGGCCGTGTCGACGCGCTTCGCGACGCCGCCGGGCTGGTGGCCGGCATCCGCGACAAGACCAAGGTCGAGACGTTCTCCCGCGAGCTCGCGCACATGGTCGGGGTCGACCTCGACCAGGTGCGGGCGGAGGTGCGTCGGGCAGCCGATCGCCCCGCCGCCGCCGCCAAGGACGAGCGCCGTCCGGTCCGCGGCGACGCCACGCCGGCGCCGGAGCCGGCCCGGCCGGCGCTGCCGAGCCTGTCCGACCCTCGCTTCCTCATCGAGCGCGAGCTGCTCAAGCTCGTCATCCAGCACCCCGCCGGGGTGGGCCGCACGACCGCCCACGTGACCACGGGCGACTTCACCCATCCGACGTTCCAGGGCGTCTGGGAGGCGGTGACCGCGGCCGGCGGGCCCGTCGCCGGCGTCGACGACGCCGGGTGGGCCGCCAAGGTGCGCGGGTCGGCCACCGACCCCGCCGTCGTCGCGGCGGTCACCGAGCTCGGGGTCGAGCCGGTCCGCGGCACCACGGACCCGAACCCGACGTTCGCCGTCGCCTACGTCTACCGGCTCCAAGAGCTCACCACGTCCCGGCGCATCGCCGACGTCAAGGCCCGCCTCCAGCGCACCAACCCCGTCGACCAGGCGCTCGACTACAACCGCATGTTCGGCGAGCTGGTGATGCTGGAGCAGCACCGCCGCAAGCTCCGCGAGGGTGCCGTGGGCCAGCCGGGAGGCCAGTCCTGATGATGCCCATCAGCTGGCGGAGGCGTTCGCTCGTCCCGTCCGTGACGGTGCCGCGCGGCGAGAAGGTGCTCGCCATGACCACCGCGACCGACGGTGCGGTCCTCGCCGGCACCCGTGACGCGTTCTACGTCGTCCGGGACGGCGAGACCCGGCGGGTGCCCTGGGAGCAGGTCGAGGCGGCCAACTGGGACCGCGACACCGACACGTTCCGGCTCTCCGAGGTCGGCAGCTGGGGCGAGGAGCGACCGGTGCACACCGCCACGCTCACCGATCCGGGGCGGCTGCTCGAGCTGGTCCGCGAGCGGGTCACCGCCAGCGTCGTGCTGCAGCGCCACGTGACGCTCGGCCGGAGCCGCAGCCTGCGGGTGATCGCGCGGCGTGCACCGTCCGGTGCGGGTGGTGTCCAGTGGGTCTACGAGTACGACGAGGGGGTCGACCCCGACGACCCGGAGGTCCGTGCCGCAGCCAGCGAGGCACTCGAGCTGGCCCGTCGTGACGTTGGCATGCCCTGATTTCACCCGCGGTGTCGAGGCTTGCTAAGGTTTCGCCTCGCTGCACAAGCGATCCCCTGTAGCTCAATTGGCAGAGCATTCGACTGTTAATCGGAGGGTTGTTGGTTCGAGTCCAACCGGGGGAGCAGTAGAAATCGGCTCCTGACCTGCATCAACGCAGGTCAGGAGCCGTTTCGCATGTCCCCTGCAGGCTCGTGGGCGTCGCCCCGCCTGGACCAGGCACGCCGGGCGTCGCGGCGCAGCGGCGGAAGCAGCTGCAGGAGGCTGAGGACGACGAAGACCAGGGTGTTGAACGCCACCCAGATGCTGAGGGACCGGTACCAGTCCGTCAGGAGGACCGAGCTCGGGAGCACGATGCCGAACGCGAAGAGCACCGGAAGCGTCGCCGCCTGAAGAGCGGGGCGGGCGACGTAGTTCCACCCGGCCTTGCGTCCGGTGGCGATCTGGACGATCGACGTCACGAAGCAGGCCTGGAGGAAGGCGGCGTAGGCGAGCTCGATGACCACGGGCACGGCCAGCACGCGGGCCCGCCACCCGACTGCCCACACGGTGACCAGTCGTTCGAGGAGGAACACCAGGCCGATGCCCACCCAGAAGGGCGACCAGCGGATGCTGTCGGCCGCCAGCAGCGTGATGGCCAGGAGGAGGAGGTAGGACCACAGGGCGACAACGCCGTATCCCAGCGCGAGCTGTTGCGTCCAGTACATCGCGGTCGCGCGGGTGAACCCGTACGCGCCGATGTTCTCCAAGGCTCCTCGGTGCCAGCGCAGGCGCTGCCGCCAGAGGTCGCGCCAGCGGGTCATGACCTCGGTGGTGACCCGGCACTGGTGCGGGGAGGTCATCTGGGCGCCCAGCGTCTTCAGGGCGAGCGTGAGCTCGTTGTCCTCGGTCAGCGCAAGCGTGTCGTACACCTTGCCCGGTGGGCCGGGGATCAGGGAGCCCCGGGCCTGGGCCACGGCGCTCAGGGCGAAACCGCGGATCACCGAGGCGGTGCCCGTCAGCACGAAGACCCGGTCGAGCCGGCGGGCGACGATCCGCTGGTAGCGGCCGTACTCGTTGCGCTGGAGCTGCCCGACCAGCCCACCGCCCCCCTCGCCGAAGAAGAGCCCGCCGACCGCCATCAGGTCTGCGTCGTCCTCGAGCAGACCGAGTGCGGTATCCAGGAAGTCGGGGGAGATCGTCGAGTCGGCATCCATGACCAGGACGACGTCCTCGGCGTCGAGCGAGGGCAGGAGCAGCGCGAGCTGCTGGTTGAGCGCGCCGGCCTTCTTCTCGGTGTTGCCGACGGTCTCCACTACCTCCACCCCGGAAGCGCCTGCCACCTCTCCCGTGGCGTCGGCGCAGTTGTCGGCGATCACGATGATCCGGTCCGGACGCCGGGTCTGGTCGGCCAGCGAGCGCAGGGTCGCGCCGATGACGGCCTCCTCGTCATGGGCGGGCACCAGGACGGTGCAGCGCAGACAGGTGCCTGGTGGCAGGTCCTCGCTCGGGACGGCGAGGGCCGGCCACTCCGGTGGGTGCTCCATGGCGAGGCTGCGGACAGCAACCGGTCCCAAGGTCCATCTGCGGGCCTGCTGCAGGTGCGCCGGCAGCGGGGGAGGGATGCGGCGGTCGCGGTTGAGGACCTGCATCGCCGTGGCCGTCTCCAGCGCGGCCAGGGCGAGGAAGGTGGCCGCGACCAGCGCGACGGCAGCCAGGAACACGGCCAGCCCGGGCGGTCTGAACTCCACGCTCAGAGGGAGCACAGCCGTGTCGGAGATGGTCTCCCGGCCGTCCACCGTCGTGAGCTGCCAAGCCGCGACCGCAAGCAGCACCAGGCTGAGCACGACGAGCCCCGCCGTCACCCACCCCAGCAGCGCGGCGCGCCCCCGCAGGCTGGCACTCCGAGTCGCTTGCGCGGCCGGATCCTCCATCGCCACCCATTCCCGGCCGGCTACGGCCTGGTCATCCCTCTGTCGCCATCTCGAGCGGGGTTGCCGGCTCGCCGTCGCCGAACAACGTCGCGGGGCGTCTAGGGCTGCGGCCGACGGTACTTGCGGTAGCCCACCACGACGCCGCCGGCGACGATGACGAGGAGCACCACCGCCACGATGAGGTAGACGCCCGTGCTCGTGATCATGACCACCATGCGGCTACACCCTCTCGTCACGGGACCGGTGCACATCGACGTGCGGCGACGCTAGCCCGCGGACGGACGCTCCACCTCATCCCTCCCGGGTGAGGCAGTTCACTCGTGCCCGGAACGGATCATTGCGGCGCATCCGGGTACTGCGGGCCAGGTCCCTGCGGCGTCGCGACTTCGCAGGGGACCCAGGCCCGGGCGGTCAAGAAGCGGCCGCCCGGGCCGTCCCCTCCGCCTGACGGCTCGGGGTCCACCGGTGCATCTATACGATGCGCTCGGGGTCGAACCGCCGGAGGGAATGCGTGAGGATGGATCGTCATGAGTTCGGACGGCGGTTGGCCGAGGCCGCCCGGGAGATGTCGGCGGCCCGGCACCCCGCCGACACCCTGCAACGCATCGCCACGATGGCCGTCGACCTGATCGACGCGTGCGACGTCGCCGGTGTCTGCGTGCTGCGGCCGGGACGCAACGACACCTGCGCCCACACGCATGCGTCGCTGCAGGTCATGGACGACCTGCAGCACGACCTCGCCGAGGGGCCGTCCATGAGCGGGAATCCGGCCGTCGACATGGTCTCGGTGGGCGACCTCAGCAGGGACGCCCGGTGGCCGCGGTGGGGGAGCGAGGTGGTCGACCGGACCGGGGTGCGGGCCTACCTGGGCTTCCGGTTGTTCGTCGAGGACGACAGCATCGGCATGCTCAACCTCTACGCCTACGAGCCCGACGCCTTCGACCACGAGGACAAGCTCGACGGCCTCGTCGCGGCGACGCACGCCTCCGTGGCCCTCAGCGCGACCGTGCGGCACGACCAGATGCACACGGCCCTGACGAGCCGGCAGCTGATCGGCGAGGCGACCGGGATCCTGCGCGAGCGGTTCGCGCTGACCTCGGACCAGGCCTTCGCCGTGCTCAAGCGGCTCTCGTCCCAGCAGAACATCAAGCTCTTCGCGGTGGCTCAGCAGGTGGTCGAGACGGGCACCTTGCCGGGGTCGGCTCCCTAGCCGCTGCTCCTGGCGTCAGCCCCCGGCCGGTGCGGCGGATTGCCGTGGCGTAACGCTTCCGCGGTCGCGTGTGAACTGTGCGTTACGCCGCCTCCGTCCGACTCCGGGCTGGGTCAGGGTGGCGCCATGAGCGCAGGACCGATGGATGGCCACGACCCTCGCGAGTTCGTCGTACGCCCGGACGGGACCGTGGTCGGTGACGACGGTGCAGCAGGTGCGCTCGCCGCCGCCCTGCCCTACACGGGCCGGCTGGCCCGCCGCGCAGGCGAGCTGGTCGAGGCCGGCGACCTGCGCGCCCTGGAGGCGGTGGGCACGCGCCGCCTGACGGTCGGGGTGACCTGGACCCCAGCCGGGGAGGGCACCTACCGGGCAGTGCTCGCGCCCGCCGAGGCCCGCACCGTGCCGACCTTCATGGTGGTCGGCGGTGCGGACGCCACGGCCACGGTCGTCCACTGCGTCGACCGGCTCCAGTCCGTCGACGGCGTCCGCTGGGCCGGCGTCGTCACGGCCGGGTCGCGCGTCGTCGCCACGGCCGGAGAGGGGGCGGCGAGGCGTCATCTCGACGAGGTGGGAAACCGCATGCTCGCGATCCTGCGCTCGCTGGAGGACCAGCACGTGGCCGGCTTCGTCCGGCTGCGGTTCGAGCAGGCGTTCGTGGTCGGCGCGTCGCTCGGTCGCCACGCGCTGGTGGCGTGCACGGACGAGACGGACGAGCACGCGCTGCTCGCGACGATCGACGAGGTGCGCGCGATCCTGGCGGCCCACGACCTGTCGTCGGTGCCGACGCAGGACGAGCCCACTGCAGCCCACCCCGCGGCCGTCCACGAGACGCCCGACGGGGTCGTCGTGGAGGCCGCACCGACCCCGCCGCCGCTGGTGGGGGCGCGGTTCGCCGGTGCGGGTGCGCGGGAGCCGCGCCGGGGCAGGCGGCGGTTCGGGCGGGGGACCGTCAGCCCCAGCCCAGGGGAAACACCTCGAACGTCGACGCGTGGGTGACGCCGAGCCCCTGGCCACCACCGCGGAGGATCCCGTCGAGGAATTCCTCGGGGTCCCAGCCCTCCCAGCCGAGCCCCTCGATGTAGGCCCGGTGCTCCTTCAGGGAGGCGACCCCGGCCGCGAACGTGTCGGTGACGTCCACCGCGTGCGCCGCCTGCGGTGACCCTCCCGCCCACACCGCCTTCACGCCGCCCCACGGCTCGAGCCCGTCAGTCAGCTGCTCGGGGAACACCCAGCGGTTCCCGGCGTCGCGGACCGCGTCGAGGAGCGCCTTTCCCACGGCGATGTGGTCGGCCTGGTTGAGGTTGGTGCCGCCGAACGTCTCGCGGAAGTTGATGGTCAGCGCGACGTCGGGTCGCTGCTCCCGCACGACCTTCGCGAGCGCGCGCCGCAGCTCGACGCCGTACTCCAGGATTCCGTCGGGCAGGCGCAGGAACAGCACCTCGTCGACGCCGACGGCGGCGGCGGACGCGATCTCCTCCGCCTCGCGCAGGGGCCCGCACTCGTCGGGGTGGATCCCGTCGATCCCGGCCTCGCCGCTGGTCACCATGCAGTAGACGACCTTCTTCCCCTGGCCGGTCCACCGCGCGACCGCGGCGGCCGCGCCGTACTCGATGTCGTCGGGGTGCGCCACGACGAACAGGGCACTCTGCCAGTCCTCGGGCAGCGCTTCGAAGGACGGGGGCGTGGGTCGTTCGGCGGTCATGCACCGAGCATGGCACCGCGAGGACGGGGTGTCTGCCCGCGTGCGTTGTGTAGTGAAACGAACGACTTACTCCTATATGGTCGGCCCATGACCTCGTACGCGCCGACCCGACGTGGATTCCTCACCGCCGCCGCTGCGCTCGCCGGCGCCGCAGTCGTCCCCACCTCCGTGTGGCGCGCAGCCCCCGTGTCCGCTGCGTCGCCGTTCATCCTCAAGCCCACCCCGCCGGCCTACTTCACCGACTTCGGGACCAACGCCGAGATGCGCTGGGCCTCGGTCGACCCCCAGCGCTACCTCACGCCCCAGTCCCGCCTGTTCGTGCGCAACCACACCCGCACCCCTCAGGTCGACCGGTCGACCTACGCGCTGCGCGTGCACGGCGACGGACTGGCGACGCCGAGGGGGGAGGGCGAGGCGCTCAGCCTGTCGTTCGCCGACCTCCAGCGGCTGCCCCACCACGAGCTCACCGCCGTGGTGGAGTGCACCGGCAACGGTCGCAGCTACTTCCGGACCCAGCAGGGGCAGACCGTCTCCGGCACCGCCTGGACCCTCGGCGCCGTCGGCACCGTGCGCTGGAGCGGCGTCCGCCTGCGCGACGTGCTCGCCTCCGTCGGGCTGTCGCCGGACGCGGTGTCCATCCAGGCCACCGGGCTCGATGACCCCTTCGTCTCGGGCGGCACGGACTACGGCCGGGTGCGTCGTCCGTTCCCGGTGGAGAAGGCGCTCGACGACGCGCTGCTCGCGTGGGGGATCAACGGCGAGGACCTGCTGCCCGACCACGGCTACCCGCTCCGACTGGTGCTGCCCGGCTGGGTCGGCATCGCGAGCATCAAGTGGCTCGGGTCGCTGGAGGTGTCGACGACGCAGCTGACGTCGCCGTGGAACACCACCTTCTACCGGATGGTCGGCCCCGACTGGCCGGCCGACTCCCCGCCGCTGACGGTCAACCCGGTGCGCTCCGCGTGGGAGCTGGCCCCGGAGCAGGTGCTGCCGTCGCGGCCCGTCACCCTGACCGGTCGGTCGTGGAGCGGCGCCGGCCGGATCACGCGCGTCTCGGTGAGCCTCGACGGCGGCGCCAGGTGGCGCCCCGCCGTCCTGGACCGCCGGTCCCGCGAGGACGAAGGCTGGACGCAGTGGTCCGTGCGCTGGGGCAACCCGCGCCCCGGGCGGCACGAGCTGCTCGCCCGGGCGACCGACGAGCAGGGCCGCACCCAGCCGCTCGTGGCCGCCTTCAACACCCAGGGCTACTTCTTCGACGCCGTCGTGCGCCACCCCGTGCAGGTCGTCTGACCGCCTGCAGGGACGGGGAGACCGTCAGGCCATCACGCCGACGGCCTGCGGGGCGAAGCCCGGGAAGACCTGGGCGATCGAGACGCCGAAGCGTCGGGTGACGACCTCGGCGAGCACGCTGCGGTAGTCGGTGGTGACCAGGAGGTCGGCGTCCGGCGTGTCGGACAGGCCCGGCCACGAGCCGTAGTAGCGGCCGCCCCGCACCCCGGCGCCGGCGACGAACATGACGTTGCCGAAGCCGTGGTCGGTGCCGTAGTCGTCGTTCTCCCGCACCCTGCGGCCGAACTCGCTCAGGGTCACGAGGGTGACCCGCTCGGCGGCCGGTCCGAGGTCGGAGAAGAACGCCGCGATCGAGCTCCCCAGGTCGGAGGCGTTGCGCACCATGTCGCCCCACTCGAGCGTGCCCGCGTCGGTGTGCATGTCCCAGTCGCCCTGGTCGACGGTGATCACCTCGGTGCCGACGCCGGACCGCACGATCCGGGAGACGTCCGACAGAGCCTGGCCCAGCCCGCTGGAGGGGTACGCCGTGGCAGGCGCGCCGGCCGGGGTGTCCCGGGCGGCACCGAAGGTCTGCGCCCCCGAGATCGCGTCGCGCACCGCGCGGCTCATCGGGCTGCTGCCGCGCCACGCGTGCGCCAGGGACGCCAGCCGGCGACCCTCCTCGTCGGCGCCCGCGACCTTGGCCTGGTCGACCCGGCCGACCACGAAGGCCGGCTGCGCGCCGAAGAGCGAGGTCGGCGCCTGGTTGCCCATCGCCGTGCCCTGCAGCGGCGACGTGCCGGGCAGCTCGCCCAGCAGGCGGTTGAGCCAGCCGGTGCGCTCGGACGAGCCGGGGGCGGCGTCCTCGATGGCCTCCATGGCCGCGAAGTGCGACCGGTTGGGTGCGGCCATGCCGGTGGCGTGCACGGCGGCCAGCGTGCCGGCGTCCCACATCGGCAGCAGCGGGGCCAGGGCGGGGTGCAGCCCGAACATCGCGTCCGGTGCGAGCAGCGCGGTGTGGGGGATCGCCAGGCGCGGTCGCGCGGCGTAGTAGACCGGGTCGGCGTGCGGGACGACGAGCGAGAGGCCGTCGGCCGCGCCACGCAGCGAGAGGATCACCAGCACGGAGCCGCCCGGCGCGGCCAGCCTGGCTGCGCTGCGGCCGGTGACGGCGTACGCCGACGGGCCGGCGCCCGTGAGCGACGGGCCGAGCGCGACGGCGCCGCCGGCGAGGGCGGTGCCGAGCAGTGCGCGTCGGCTCAGGGCCAGCCGCGCCTCGTCGTAGTCGGGGCAGCCGCAGGGTCGGGCCCCCGGAGCGGCGGGGACGGCAGGGGTCGGGTGGGAAGCAGTCATGTCAGCACGCCAGGTGGTCGGGGGAGTCGAGGACGGCGGCCAGCAGCCGCGGGAAGCCCCACTGGTAGAGGGCGTGGTCGCGGTCGATCTTCTCCCGGGCCTTGCAGCCGGTGGCGATGGTCGCCGTCTGCACGAGGCGTTTGCTCGCGGGCCGGTGCAGCAGGTCGCGGCTGACCGCGTCGACGAGGTCCTCGAAGCGCACCGGCTTCTTCGACGGCACCCACGCACCCGGCGTGCGGTAGCGGATGCCCTCGGAGGGCCACCACCCGCCGGCCATCGAGTAGTGCAGGTCCATCGAGCCGAGCGCGCGCGAGGGCGAGGCCCACACCCGGTCGGTGACGGGGGTGCCGTCGGGTCGCGGCCAGGCATGGGGGCTGAGGCCCAGGCGGGACGCCTGCCAGAGGATCGCGTTGGACGCGGAGTCGTTGCGGCTCGGTCGGCCTACATCGACGCCCAGGGCGCGGTAGGTGGCGACGACGTCCTCGCCCGGGTCGCGCAGCTTGTCGCCCGCGGAGGACCGGAACTCCTTGCTGGCCACCAGCGCGCGCAGCACCGGCACGATCGCGGTGTCGTTCTTCAGGTAGACCTTCGCCAGACGCTTCACCAGCGATCGCGGCGGGTCGTCGCGCACGAACTTGGTCGCCAGCCGCTCGCAGACGTGCTGGGCGGTCAGCGGGTGGTGCGCGAGGTAGCGGAGGTACTCCCGGGTGACCTCGCGGCCGTCGGCCTTGCGGTTCTTGTGGGTGAACCCCTTGACCTGCACCTTGCCGGTCGCGTGGTCCTCCTTGACGTACGACGCCTTCCACGACTCCCAGAGGTCGACGTGGTGGCCGGTCAGGATCCGCGCCGACGCCTTGACGTCGTCCTCGTCGTAGGTGCCCGCGCCGAGCGTGTGCAGCTCGAGCAGCTCGCGCCCGAGGTTCTCGTTGGGAGCGCGCTTGGTCGAGGTCGCGGCGGAGAGGAAGATCAGCATCGCCGGGTGGGTCGTGGTCGCGGCCAGGAGCTCGTCGAAGCGGCCGAGCGCGTGGCGCCTGACCGTGTCGCCGTAGTCCACCCGCCAGGTGAAGTGGGCGTCGCCGCTCACCGGCACGTGGAGCATCGCCTCCCAGAACTCGGTCATCTTCTCCAGCACCGGGCGCCGCGTGCGGATGCGCCGCACGAGCAGCCAGCGGCCGTAGTCCTCCATGACCTGCCAGCCGCCGCGGACCTCCTGGACCTGGCGCTGCCAGAGGTCGGAGGGCCGCCGGTCGAGGTCGGGCCACCACGGTCGGACGGCGTCAGCAGACCCGTCCGGGAACGAGCCCGGGCGGGTGAGCTGCTGCTCGAACCATGCGGGCGCCCCGCCGGCACGGCGTACGTCGCGCGCGAGCGTTGCGTCGATGCCGTAGCCGAAGCGCGTCACGAGGTGACGCTGCGACGGGGACAACAGAGCAGACCGATCCTTGGCCACCGAGGTCCTCCCGTACCCGAGCCGCTTCCGAGACGCGTCACTGTCCCATGCCGGGCGGCGGACGCGAAGTCGAACGTCCGAATCCCGGTTGCCCGTCGGCCGGCGGGTGCGGTCGGATGTGCCGGTGGACACCGACGTGCAGATCGTGGAGCTCGACACGACCGACCAGGCGGCGCGGGCCGCGTGGCACGACGTGATGGAGCGGGCGGCCCGGTCGGACCGGCCGCACGCGCTGGTCACCACAGCGGCCGCCTTCGAGGTCACGGCCACCTCGCCGAGCACCCACTACGCACGCACGTGGCTGCAGGCCGTCGAGGGCGGCGAGGTCATCGGAGTGGCGGAGCTCGAGCTGCCGCTGAGCGAGAACACCGACGTCGCGTGGGCCGAGGTGCAGGTGCTGCCCACCCATCGGCGCCGCGGTGTCGGCCGTGCCCTGTGGCAGGCCGTGGTGGAGCGCGCCCGTGCCGCCGACCGCACCCGGGTCGGGGGAGAGGTGACCGTCGACGTCGCCACGCCCGGGCCCGCCCGCGAGTTCGCCGCGGCCATGGGCACGGTCGACAAGCACCGCGAGGACCACCTCGTCGCCGACCTCCCCGTCGCCACGTGGCGCATCGACCCGGCGTACGACGTCGTCACCTGGCGTGGGCGCTGCCCCGACGAGCACCGCGAGGCCTACCTCGCCATGCGCAACCAGATGAACGCCGACGTCCCGACCGGGGAGCTCGACCTCGAGCCCGAGGTCCTCGACGACGCGCGGCTGGCCATGTCGGAGCAACGGCTCATGCGGGCGTACGACGTCCGCGTGGCCGCCGCCCGCCGGCGTGCGGACGGCACGTTCGGCGGCTACTCGCTGCTCTTCGTCCCGCACGGCACCGACTACGGCTGGCAGGACGACACGCTGGTGATGCCCGAGCACCGCGGCCACCGGTTGGGGGCCGCGCTCAAGTCCGCCAACTACGCCGACCTGCCCGACGACGTCCGGCTCGTGCACACGTGGACCGCGCCGTCCAACACGACGATGCACCGCACCAACACGGCGCTCGGCTTCCGCGTCGTGGAGCACATGTACGAGGTCGAGGCCCGCATCGCCTAGGGTGCGCCCCGAGGGGCGGTAGCTCAGTCGGTCAGAGCAGAGGACTCATAATCCTTGGGTCGTGGGTTCGAGCCCCACCCGCCCTACAACTACCGGATGACCTGCATGAACGGGAGAATGGATCAGAGGGGTCCCATCCGTTCGGTTGGAGTAAACGGCACGTTTCCGAGCCGCGCGCGGAGCATCGAGTGTTCGCGCGACGGCAAGCCCAGTCATGGCCCTTCGGAACTCCATCACCTCCATCACCTCCGCCGCCTCCGACGGCGACGTTTTCCTCCGGCGATGTCGCACCGGAGCCCGACCGGGCGTCGCGGTACCGCCGCCTGCGGCGAGTGTCCGGAAACGGACGATGGCTCCGGCGGCCGCGCAGCAGGCCGCGAAGAAGGCCAGCAGGAGGCCTTCGAAAGGAAGAGTGCCCTTGGCTCGTAAGCGATGTGAGCCAAGGGCCGCCATCGAGATGTTGCTACAGCGGACGAACGGACTAGCCGATCTTCAGGACCTCGACCGCCACTCCGCCCTGGCCCCCCACAGTGCCGCGAATACTTCCGACGACGGTGATCTGGGTGTTGTTGGCAGGGACGATGAAGATTCCACCCGCGGTCGTTTGCGCCGGGTTAGGGACGATGTCCGGGATGTTGGGGGAAACGGAGTTGCCGGGCTGTATAACCCCGTTCATGAGGGTGCCGAAGACTCCGTAGTCCTCGCCAGAAGCGGGCCCTCCCAGATGGAAGAACTGGGCCGACGCCGACATGTAGTACTTCCCAGCGTCCAGGGTGAACGTGAGCATCGGGGTCCTGCCGTCGTTGCTGGCATTGATGGGGCTCGGCGGGATGTCGACGACGTTGGCGCCGCCATAGGCGGGGTTGGGTGCCGTCAGGTGTGTCGACGTAGAGATGACGCTGGTTGGACCAGCCGGTCCAGTGGCACCCCTTGCTCCGGGGTCACCCTTCGGACCTTGGGGTCCAGCCTCCGCGATCGCGTCCTGCACGTACTGGTTGAGGTCCGCCATCTTCAACGAGCGATCTTTGACCTTCGGGCTGGTCACTGCGTTCTTGTGCAGGTCGACCGTCTGAATGGTCTTGTCCTTGATATCTGCTGAGGTAATGAGCGAGGCAGCCACAGCCCCGCCGCCCCCAGCGATCAAGGCCAAGGCGGTGGCGCTCACGACGAGCGCGACTCCTCTGTTCTTGAGCATGGGTAAATGCGTCACGGCGATTCTCCTTCGGTAGATCCGCCCGGCCCGACGCACACGCCCCGTGAAGTTGACACGAATCCCGAGTGGGTCACCCGAACGGGTGAGAAGTTCGACGCTACGCACATGTGGCCATAAAAGGAACGGGCAGTGCTCGGGCCAAATGGGATCGCTGGAGGTGCACGTGTCGGCCGGCGCCCGCCGCCCCTAACGGGAGCGGCGCGAAGAGCCTTTGAACAGCGAAGGATTCGCCGGAAACGATCCCAGTTCGCAGCCTGTTTCACGCCTGAGTGCACAGCGCATTCAGCGCCAGTGCTCGCCATCCCCAGGTTGCAGGTTCGACCCCCACCCGCCCTACGCAGTGGTCCCGGCCCGTGGGCGTGCCCCACGCCGGTGCGATCAGGTCCGCAGCAGCTCCGCGAGCGGGGTGCCCCGCGCGCGGCGCCAGTCCAGGAGGGCCAGCACCACGGCGCAGCCCGCGAGGAGCGCGACGGACAGCACGGTCCACCACGGCACGGCGGGGGTCGGGGGTCCCGGTGCCGCGCTGAGGCTCCCCAGAGAGAGGGCGCCGAGGGCGGCGTAGGCGCACCCGACGCCGACCGCGAGCCCGGTCACGGCAGCGACCAGCACCGGGGGTGACGAGCTACCAGCGACCCGGGCGCGGCCCGCTGTCGGCGAGTCCACGCCGGCCAGCACGTTGAGCAGGGTCGACTTGCCCGACCCCGAGGCGCCGACCAGCGCGACCATCTCGCCCTCGTGCACGAGCAGGTCCAGGCCCTTCAGCGCCTGCACCTCGACGGACTCCGACTGGTAGATGCGCACGAGGTTGTCGCAAGTGAGCCGGGTCACACACCGGGCGACGTGCGCGCCCCGGAGCGCTATCCCTCGCCGGCGATGAGGAACGTGTCGCCCTGCTGCTCGAGCTGCAGCCGTCCCTGCTCGGTCCGGGTCTGGCCCGACGTGGTGACGAAGTCGATCGTGTACGTCGTGCTCAGCGACCGGGGATCGGCCTTGATGGCCCGCGGCGTCGCGGACTCGATCGTGCTCCAGAACCCGGTGTAGCCCTCGATGCCGCCGCTCGAGGACTGGAACTCGGGCGTCAGCATGGCGAAGGTCGCCTCCGGGTCCGAGGTGACGGTCGCGAAGTAGTCCTGGACGAAGGACCGCATCGCCGCGGGGGTCCCGCCCGCCGCGTTGGACGGGCTGGGCTCGTCGGTCGGCTCGTCGGTGGCGGACGGGCTCTCGGTCGGGCTGTCGCTGGGGCTCTCGGACGGGGCGTCCGAGGTCGGGTCCTGCGAGGCGCTCGGTGAGGCGTCGCTCCGACCGGCGTCGCTCGGCTCCTCGTCGCGCGGCCACAGCAGCCACGCACCGACGCCCGCCACCAGGACGAGCGCGACCAGGGCCGCCACCCAGCCGCGCGACCGTCCGCGGGTGGTGTCCGCGACCGGGCTCGCCGGGGTCGGGGGAGGCGTCGCTGCCCGGCCGGCGGGCGGCGACGTCGGGGCGGCCGCAGCC